>PGTJ01000224.1 GCA_002794515.1 Phototrophicales bacterium | reverse complement strand
TTCATAAACCAGTTCCGACGGATGAACCAGCAATGCCACCAAGCGCAATATGCGCGTTTTGGTGATATGCAAGTCAGAGATTGCCCCTTTTTCCAGTTGAGCCAATGCCGTTTGGGCATGAGTGATGATGGTTTGTTGTACCTGCTCAACATCAACATCCTGTGCAGTGAGAATATCGTCTATCACAGGCATCGTTTCGGTGGATGTTGTGGGATGCACGGGGTTATTAATCCGTTCAAAGGTCAACGTTTGCACCAATGTCATCACATATGGTTTGCGGATGAGCAATACAATACCAATCCACAAAACACAAATGACCAGTGTCAAGATGACCAGTTCTAATGTGCCAAAATTGAATTGGCTGGTGAGTATCAACAACAGCGTGCCGATAGCAAACCCCGCGACTGCCTCGACATTGCTCTCGACTCGGGTTTGTACAGGCACACGCTGATGTGTGGGCAATGGCTGATATAAAACCAAGATGGTCGATTGATTCAACGTATAACGCAAGCCTCTATCGACCCATTTCATGAGGATGACCGCCCATGCCACAATCAACGCCTCGCCAATACCCACACCAATTAACACCGCCACACCAAATAATATCAATAACGCGGGAAATACAATCAAGCCCATCATCACCCCATACCGACTCAGCAACCGCCCTGTGATGACCATCCGACTTGCCAATTGCAATATGCCTGCCACCGAGAAAAAGATCCCCAAAAAGCTGGCGAGTTCGTTCTCATCTGGATACAACACCTCGACTTGTTGATAAAATGCCGTATCCACAACATATAATGTCGAGACAGCCAAACTGACCAACACAAAAATGAGGAAGATGTATCGCCCTTGCGTGATGGGCATCTCGACATCGGGTTTATCTGCCACCAATACCACATCTGGCTGGATTAAAAACACCGCATAACGATGGGTGATATACCACATCATGGCAAAAGAGAGCGCCACACCCGCCATAGCGATGAACAATAACCCTTCTGTGCGGATAATTGGCACAATAAATGGGATGACGAAACCACTCAAGATAATCGCCAGCACCTCGCCCGCCCCTAACAAGCCATATAAACGTTTCGCTTGGCGCACATCCAAAATTTTGCCTGCTAATCCCCAAAAACCCAAACTATTCATCACCCAAATCAAATCGAATATCGCCGCCAACATCAAGGCAGGGAATGGCGCATTAATAGCTAAGAAAGCAATGGTGAATAACAAGAGCAATACAAATGTATAGGTGCGATTGACAACCAATAACCGCCGAAGGGGTAAGCGATGACTGAGCGGATGATAAACAAGCCCCGTGATGAAGGTGATGACAGTCGCTACAATATATACAAGGGGTAAATCAGATGCGGTATAACGGGTGAGAAACAACGCACTCACCGCCGCCCCCATAAACCCGATGGTGATTCCATTAAAAAAAGAATGTGCAACAAACAACAACACCATATGCCCTTCCCCCGTTTGGATATGAAGGGCTTGTTTAATTTGTGCAATCATAAATTCACTTTGGGATGCTTTGTAACAATAAAAAGGCTAAAATCGCCAATCCAATCAACCCGCCAACAGCTAACCCAAGCATGGTGATTACTTTGCGCCGTTGGAGCAAATTGGCATCAAAATCGCCTGTCTCATCTCGTGGTTCATTCTCGGTCAATGCACGTATGCCACTAATTTGACCAGAGACGAGTTTATTCAATTGGTCAATCAGACGCATCATATCCCGCTCAAAGTCACTGCCATCACGCACCACCGCCGCATTTTTGAATGCCAAAATTTTGAGCGCGGGTCCCAATTGGGCTTCTGTGGGTGCTTTGGCATCATCTATCAACACGGGGATTATCGGCAACCCTTTACGGGTAAAGGCAAAACTGAGTTCTCGAAGAATGAGGTCATTGGGATCTGCCAAAAGGCGATTCCCCGCCCTATCGGTGAACCAATATCGTCCGATGATGACCAACATCACATCACTGCGATTAATCGCCCATTGCACCTCGCCTATTGGATTAGGCGCATCGGGTTTGAGGATGTCACGGGCATAATACACATCTTTGATGACGCTACTACTACCAAACTCGCGCACCAACGTATCGTAAATACGCCTGACCAATAACGGATTATCTTCTTTACGATAAGAGACATAAATATTGAGCATCGTGGTTGCCTTTGTTTATGTTACATCGCTGTTGAGGGCAATAACGATATCACCCTCATATTTTTAGATGACACATTTATCATCCCCATAGATTGTAACGCATAAACTCAATTCGGCAATGTGATAAAGCGTAATGGCAACCACCCAAATTGATTTTCATTGGCAACGGCAAACCACACCTCATCGGCATCATAATACCACAACAGCGAACGCCCATTATGCCTACCCAAACGCAAGGTGAGGAATGTTCCTGCTTCTAATAAACTAATCACACTCGCCCAATCACCAGGGCGTTCATAAATTGCCGTATCTTGCACAACCACGACACGCATTCCGACTTGCCAGCTAAGCGGGGTGCTACCACGCCGTATCGCATTCTCAATGAACGGGGCGCGTGCCGTATAAGTCGCCTCGTTTATCCATGGCGATTGTGGTAGATCGTCTGATGTAACTTCAGGTGGGACATTGGTGGATGTTGGTGTGGATGTTAATGTTGGTGCTGGTGTTTTGGTCGCATCTGCCTCATAGACCACAGGCGGTATCATCCGAATTTGGTAATGGGTGTCTGTCGTTGCCGTCTCGGTGATCGATTGGGCAATAGCTGGTGTATTGATGCCCAATTGGGGGGCTTGCCCCAGCAACATGACCAATGTCAAGATGACCGCCAATGTGAGCAAAAACGCCATGCCCAAAAAGATCAATTGTTGCACATCCATCCGACGGATTTGGCGCACAGTCGACTCATCGGTCATCAAAGCGGGTACTGGCGAACTAATCACCTCACTAGGCGGAATAGCATAAGTGGGTCTGTTGAGGTGAGCGATGAGTTTTTCGACGCTATAACGCATTTCGGGTGTGGTGGCTTGTGGACGCATAATCGGCGTAGCGGGTTTATTGCCCGCCAATGTTGGCAATTTTTTGCCTCGAATACGGCTCAGTTGGTCAATCAGACGCGCCATATCGCGCTGAAAATCGGGGTCATGACGCACCACCACAGCGTTACGATATGCCAATGGGCGCAATTTCAATGGTAAATCATCAACGGTGGGCATCACCGCCCCATCGACCAAGACGGGGATGACCAACACATCATCCCGACTCAAGGCGGCTTCAATTTCCATCCGCACATAGTCATCGGGCAAATCTATCCGTCGCCGACCTTGTGGATCGCGGGTATTCAACCAGTCCTTACCGATAATCACCAACACCGCATCACATTTGTCGAGCGCGTTCCATAGTACAATCCGAAAATCCATGCCAGGGGGAATATCATCCACATCTTTGAAAATATGCTTCTCCCCAAAGGCAAAGACCAACCAATCGTGGATACGCCCCGTGATGATATGGCTATCAATGCGCCTATAGGAGATAAAAATGCGTGGCATGATGACCCCCTATCATCGGCGTAATGTCTGTCGTTGCACTTCGGTCATGGCATCGATGGTATCTTGCAAATTCAACACCTCGCTCTCGATTTCATCGCGTAAGCGTTGCGATTTGCCACTATCCACTTCTTTCGTGCCAAGATTTGCCATTTGTGCATATACAGTAGCCAGTGTCGCCAGCGTGGTTTCGAGCTGAATTTCGGCGCGTTTCATGCCATTGGCAACCGCTTCGAGATTCGCCAATTGTTGCTCAAGCTGAAAAACCAACCGCTCTAAATCACGGCGAACTTCTGGGTCTTGTTCGCGCTCCATGCGAATGCGCGTGTTATCGAGCTGGTCGCCAACGCGCTTGCGGTCACGCTCTGCCAATTCGTTACTCTGAAAAGCATCTATTTTCTGTGCAAGGTCGTACATGCCACTAATTTGATTATCAATCGCATCTACGGTTTGTAATAAATCGACACGGAGCGCCCCCTTCGCATGTTTGACTAGTTCTAACATGTTATGGCGATATTCTAACGCACTTTGCAAATGCTGACGCGAGACGGGGCTTTTAATTTGTGATAAATTGAACTTGCGCTCAAATTCTTTGGCGATAGCCTCCTGCGCGGCTTGTGGATCGGCTAAATTAGATGCAATGAATAAACCCGCCGTCACGCCACCACCGATGAGCCAAAACCACCATTGCCAAAATTCGACAGGCGCGGGTTGCAACACAATGAGCAATAGGGTGACAACAACCGTTAGCCCAACTTGCCAACTGAATACCGCCCGTTGTAAAACTGCTCCGAATGCCCGTTGTCTGACCAATTCTTTTTCTGACATCACATATAAACCCTTTTCCAATGATTACTACTTTTTATTGTACACCATTTTCAGGTTAGAAAAATAATATCTTCATAACAATCATGTTATGCGAATAGTAGGATTGTCCTACAGCTTGTTTTCTATACCCGTTCAAATTACGAAAAAGTTATGATATGGGT
>PGTJ01000252.1 GCA_002794515.1 Phototrophicales bacterium | reverse complement strand
TTCCAGAGCAACGCCCACCAACACAACATCAGCGTCCGCCGACACAATATCAGTATCC
Organism: Phototrophicales bacterium; assembly: GCA_002794515.1. Taxonomy (GTDB): domain Bacteria; phylum Chloroflexota; class Anaerolineae; order Aggregatilineales; family Phototrophicaceae. The sequence continues at coordinate 3,902 of PGTJ01000252.1, read as the reverse complement.
ACAAGGTTTCGATCAACGTCCACCTCATTTTCCAACCAATCCGCCACCACCGATGAATGTGGGGTATCCTTATATCCCCCCACAACCTAAAAAGGATAATAGCAATTTGGTGATATATGGGGTTATCGGCGTTGTGGTGTTATTGGCGATTATCGTGTTCTTTATGGTGTTAGCAGGTAGTAATTGATGAACCTGATTCGTTTTGATGATGCCAACCGATTTTATGAACGGGTATCGCCATTTCTGAGCGCTCGTGAAGCCGAACACAATTTGTTATTGGGTATTATTCGTGGTGTGCAAATTGGTGAATACACCGAGTATCCGCCATATTTGGGATGTATTGAAGCGGATAATCAGGTGGTCGCGGTCATCGTTCGTACACCACCACATCATGCGTTGCTCTCGCTGATGGATAAACCACACAACATCATACCCCTGATTGTAGAAAATATGCGCCATGAATATCCATCACTGGCTGGGGTTATCGGTGCTAAATTAGATGCGCGAATATTTGCCGAAACATGGGAAGCCGCCACAGGGCAACCCTTTTGGTTGGGTGTCAGACAACGTATTTATAAATTAACCCAGGTCACGTTCCCGCAACATGTGGCGGGAGAATTGCGTTGGGCAACTGAGGCAGATTTTAATATGTTGGTCAATTGGTATATTGGCTTCATCAAGGATGCAGGCTTAACCATCACTACACCAGATCGCGCACAATCGATTGTGCGCCGATATTTAGATGCCGACCCCAAAGAAAGGCGATTAGCCATTTGGCAGGTGGATGGTGTGCCAGTCTCCATGTCGGGGTATATGGGATCGACACCCAACGGGATGCGTGTTGGCGCGGTTTATACCCCCGCAGAGCATCGCAAAAAGGGATATGCCAGCGCGTGTGTGGCACATCTGAGCCAGCATATCTTGGATATGGGCAAGCAATTTTCCTTTTTATTCACCGATCTTGCCAATTCCACATCAAACCATATTTATCAGGCGATCGGTTATCAGCCCATTTCGGATGTGGACGAATACCGTTTTACAGAAAGTACATTATAATTTTTTATAACGCAGAGATGATGCTGGCGTTATGAGTAGTGTATGGTTGATATAGAGGAAAAATTATGAGTCTGTTTGATGATTTAATGGCACGGCGTAAACAAGAAGAAGCGATGAAAAATTCTGGTCGGCTACCACCTGGTCAATCGCTAACCAATAAATTCCCCGTCTTGACCTATGGACCGAATGCCAAATTCGACCCCGCAACGTGGACATTCCGCGTATTCGGCGAAGTCGAGCGTGAATTATCGTGGACATGGGATGAATTCCTCAAATTGCCCACGGTTAAAATCACTTGTGATATTCATTGTGTCACCCGTTGGAGCAAATTCGATACGGTTTGGGAAGGTGTGCAATTCAGACATATCGCCGAATTGGCGGGCATGAAACCGAGTACCAAGCATATCATCGCCCATTGCGATTTGGGATACACCACCAATGTCCCAGTCGAAGATATGATGCGCGATAATGTGTTGTTGGCATATAAATATGATGGCGAATTTTTAGAACCCGATCACGGCGCACCCGTACGGACGCTTGTGCCACATCTATATTTTTGGAAGAGCGCCAAATTTCTGCGCGCACTCGAATTCAGCACGGTGGATAAGCCCGGCTTTTGGGAACAGGCGGGGTATCATAATTATGGCGATCCATTCAAAGAACAACGGCATGGGCGCAGAGGTTGGTGAGAGGACGATGCAATATGTTCGCCATCGGCACAAAGCCGATGGCGGATTTGATCTGCAAAGCCCACTGATGGGGCTAGGTTTTACATCCCAGGTTCATTGATACATTGCCCACGAGCCAAATCACAACTGACATCTTGTGCTGTGCCACCATCGAGCAGATCGGCAATCCATTCGCTCACCAACACACCTTCAACTTGTAAATCATAGAATTGTGGCAATGGCGTGATGCAATGCACCATACCGCCCGTCAGGTAGCTATAAAAATTCTCGTTGGCTTCGTTGAGTGTGTTCAGGCGTTCAATTGCCCCTGCGCTCCAATCGACAGCGACACTCAAGAAATTGCCAGCATTGACGAACACACCCGTTTGGATGCCATAAAACCCGACTTGCACCTGATCCATATAGGTGGTGTATTGCGAGACGATGTTGTTCGGATACATCTCCGCCAATTTGAGCATGTATTCGGTGTTGAATGTGTTGGGGCGGATTTCATCTAAAAATCCGAGTTTATCGAAGCCCCAGGTGGTTAATCCATCCCAATATTCGGGCGTGACACCCACTGCCGCATCTGCCATATGAACAACAGGCACATCGGCGTAATGTTCCATGATGAACGGCGCGTTGACTGTTGCACCATACCCACCTGCACTACATCCCGTCACAAAAACTTGTTCGGGTTGGACGAAGTTTTCATATACCCAATCCAGAACGGCTTGCGAATTTTTGCGCCCATTAAAATGCACAGTGATTTTATCAAAATCCACGCCCAATTGCTCTTTGGGGACATCAAATGTGACCACGGCATCACCACCATGTATATCGCCAGTGCAATAAGGGACGAACACGGCGTTGTAATCTTTGACAGGATTGGCATCGTTCTCATAATTGAACAAGCCGAAATTGTTGGTCAATTCGCCAACGGTAGACACATCCCCCACCTGATAGCGCGAGGCAAATTGCCCAATTGCTCCACAGGTGAAGCCATCCCAACACGCCCCCCCGCCTTGAAAATAAATCATCAGCTTGTCGGTGGGGGCATCGGCAGGGCGTACGAAAAAGCTATATGGGGTATCATACATACAGGTTGTCTCACCACCAGTCATGATTTGTGTCCATTCGCCTGGGGGTAAATCGGCGAAGGCGGGCATGTCGGGCATCGTGTCCTCTTGGGCGAGGGCAGGGATGGCGAACAGGGCGATGATACCACATAACAATAGAAAAAGTATTTTTTGACGCATAACCAAAACTCCAATAGTATCTAAAATTTATTTGCATATTGCCCCAAATGGGGTAGGCATAATCGTAACATATCTGTGTCTGTTTGGCGAAAAATGGACTGGACAGGCGCACTCATCTCATGCTAATATGTTTTCGTCATGATATTTTAGGGAATGTACAACACATGCAAAAATACCACTCATTAAGACTAATTTCCTTCTCTTCTCTTCTCTTCTCTTCTCTTACTAGGGATGTTGATTAAACCTGCGCCAATTCAAGCATCGAGCATCGAAGGTGAACCATGTTCCATACGGATGCCACGAGTGGGGTTGCAGGTGTGTTGTATCAGGTCGAAAATGAGAGCCAAGCATTATACATCGCGCCGTTGCGTTTCACTCGTGAGGGATTATACACCGTGCGCGCCTTTGCGGTAGATAACGCCCAACATATCGCAACACAAATGGTTCAAATCGGCTATGACATTACTCCACCACAGACCAATGCACAACTCACCAACACCGAAAATGGTATGACCATCATACTCCACCGTTGGGATGGTGTGAGCGGATTTGCGCTGACACGCATGGCAATTAACGGTGTATGGAGTGACTATCATGCCCCTGTGACCGTGACCGACATCGGCGAGTATTGGATACAATTCTTTACGATTGACTTCGCGGGCAACATCGAAGCCGAAAAAATTGCCTCGTTCACGATTGCCGAGACGGGTGTGGTGGTGACACAAGTCCCGCCCCTAGTCAATATTGTCCCACCTGCCATTCCACCGACCACATCGCCATTTGAGACACGCGATGATTTCCCGCCGAATTTACACGATGAGGGTGTGTATTTCACCTATCCAGAGGATAATCGTGTCGCCGATACAGCCTATCCCTCATCCCAAATCGTTTTTGCGGGTGGCAATGCTAACAATGGTAG
>PGTJ01000245.1 GCA_002794515.1 Phototrophicales bacterium | reverse complement strand
TAGACTTGTCTGACCGCATTTTTAACTGCCAAAATTGTGGACACACTATAGGACGTGACCACAATGCGGCAATCAACATATTAGAGGCGGGACATCGCCACATACTGTCTTAGTCAACGGAAGCCCTTGCGACTTAGCGAGGCAGTTGGCGTTAACGGCAGAAGCCCCTGCCTTTAGGCATGGGGAGTATGTCACAATACGCATATAGTCGTGATGAGTAGGAAAGCGATACGATGTCGTATATCGAAAAAGAAATCGAAGAACAACCTGCTATTATTCATAGCCTATTGAACCGCGAATCGGAAAATGTCATACAGGTGGCGCGTGCCATTCGTCAATTTAATCCATCATTTGCGGTGGTGGTTGGACGTGGCACATCAGATAATGCCGCACGCTATGCCCAATATTTGCTGGGCATACAAGCCCAATTAGCCGTGTCATTAGCCGCACCATCTATCCATACGGTTTATGGTGTTCAGCCCAAGTTATCGCGGGCGTTGGTCATCGCCTTATCACCATCGGGTGAAGCAGATGAAGTGAGTCAGGTCATCGCCGATGCCCGCGCACAAGGTGGTCTGACGCTGAGCATCACCGATGACCCCAATTCTTCGCTGGCACAAATGGCAGATTATCACCTGTTGTTAGGATGTGGCAAAGAGAAGAGCATTATCGCCACCAAGAGTTATACCGCTCAATTGACGGCATTGGCAATGTTGGTGACGGCGATTACCGATAACCGCGATTCGTACGAAGCATTGGCACATTTGCCCGATTTAGTTGCCCGCACACTGGCGGGGTCGGAATCCATTTTGGGTTGGGTGCAACGGTATCGGTATGTCGACCAAATGGCGGTGGTAGGGCGGGGTTATAATTATCCAACAGCCTTTGAGATTAGTCATAAAATTCGAGAACTGTGTCAAATCACCGCAGAGGAATATAGCGAAGCCGATTTTCGGCATGGACAGGTGTCAATTATTAAGCAGGGCTTTCCGGTGATTGTCATCGCCCCCAGTGGCAAGCCAATGCCGTTATTGGTCGATTTGCTCCGCAACCTCAATCAACGTCATGCTGAGTGCATCGTCATCACCGATGACTTGGATATTAGCCATTATGCCCAAAACCTCATCGCACTCCCGCCCAACATACCCGAATGGCTGAGTCCGATATGTGCGGTGGTGCATGGGCAATATTTAGCTATGCAATTGGCATTGGCGATGGGGCATGAGGTCGATGTGGTGGTTGAAGGATGAGGTGATGGGCGCATATATCGCGCCCCATCATGATTATTTTAGGCGAGTACCACGTCAGGGGTTAAAAAACCGTGCTTGACCATGAAATGTTCAATGCGGTTTAATGCTTTGCGGATATTGTCTTCGCTAGAGGTGTAGCTAGCGCGGATGAAGCCACTTCCGCTTTCGCCGAAGGCGCTACCAGGGATGACGGCGACATGTTCTTCGCGCAATAATACCTCGCAAAATTCTTCATCGGACATGCCTGTGCTGGTGATGTTGGGGAAGCAATAAAATGCCCCGCGCGGCTCGAATGTCGGCAATCCCAAGCGATTAAATCCATCGACAATCAACCGACGACGTTTATCATATTCTTGGCGCATGTGTTCCACATCGTCTTCGCCGTTGGTTAATGCCTCAATCGCCGCCATTTGGCTCATGGTTGGTGCAGACATAATCAAATATTGGTGCAACTTCCGCATGGCGTTCATCAAGGGTGCTGATGCGCTGGCGTAGCCGATGCGCCAACCTGTCATGGCGAATGATTTGCTCACGCCACTGAGTAAAATAGTGCGTTCATACATATTGGGCAACGAGGCGAAGCAAGTATGTTGTGTATCATATACGAGGCGTTCATAAATTTCATCGGATATGACCAATAAATCATATTTTTCGGCGATATGCGCCACTTCCAGCATCAATTCTTTGGTGAGGATTGCCCCTGTAGGATTATTGGGGTAACTCATGAGAATCGCTTTGGTTTTGGGGGTGATATGCGCTTCTAAATCTGCCCCTGTGACCTGAAAATCATTCTCGACAGTGGTCTTGACCATGACAGGCACGCCACCAACCATCTCGACCATTGCCGCATTCGCCACAAAACATGGCTCTACTACCAGAATTTCATCACCAGGATCGGTGATGGCTTTTAATGCCAACCATAAGGCTTCACTGACACCCACCGTCACCAAAATTTGGTCTTCTGGGTCATAATAGATATTATAAAGGCGTGCGATATAATCACTGATGGCGTGGCGCAGGCGAATATCGCCCGAATTGTTGGTATAACCTGTTTGTCCTGCACGCAACGAGGCGATTCCCGCTTCGATGATATGGTCTGGTGTGACAAAATCGGGTTCGCCGATGCCCAATGTCACCACATCATCCATGGTGGCGGCAATATCAAAATAACGGCGAATCCCAGATGGGCGCAAATTTTGGACACTTTGAGAGATGAATTGGCGCATAGCGCGTTTATCCTAACTTTTGTGATGGTGGACTTGTATTCTTTATACAAACATCCATCGTCAAATCGAATAAAAACTTTATTATTTGTATCATATCCGCCTCTGATTTGCATAGCACAATCTTATGCAAATTGGGCGCGGTTTATCCGACACAGTGTATGAAGCAATGTGTGGTAAAATGGGTCACATAAAACACAAGTGGAGTGAGAGATGTCTAATTTATTCAATACCATCATGACCATCTGTGGTGTGAGCATCGTCTGTTGTTGTACCCTATTCATTGGGTTGGTGGTGGTGCTGGTCTCACGCGGGCGGATTATGATTTTACCAGCGCTCATAACGTTTGTCGGGTCGTTTGGATTCAACATTTTTACGGGCATATTCGGATTTTTGAATCGGAGTAGAACCCGCATTTATGATGAAGATTTTGAGCGTGGCAGTAGCACATTACGCTCGCGTGCCGAGAAAATCAAGACCAAATATGACCCGTTTGCAACACCCATAGACGAACCCGATGATGTATTTGGCGCACAATCGGCGACAAAATCCCGCCCGTCCTCAGACCGATTCACCATGCAACCCGGCACCCGCGTCAGACCGCCGAGCAGTGGCACAGGTGCGGGCAGTTCATCGACATTGCCCCCACCACGCGCCAATTTGCCCCGAAAAACCACAACCACCGATATTGATAGCCTGCGCCAACGGCGCAATCGCCCTGTAGATGATGATTTCGATTCGCTGAATGTACCACGGTTGCGCGATCGACGTGGCACACAACGCCGTCGCAACACCAATGAATATGATGATGAAGTGATGGGTGGTGTGTTTGATGATGACGGTGATGATGGAGGGTTGTTCTGATGTCAGATACCATTTTAATTGTCGATGATGAACAACGCATCATTGATTTGGCGCAGATGTATTTGGAGCAAGAAGGGTATGTGGTCGAAAGCGCTACCGATGGCGCAGATGCCTATAAACGAATCATCGCCGATACCCCCAGCCTCATCGTCCTCGATTTGATGTTGCCCAATATGGACGGCTTAGAGATTTGTCGGCGGGTGCGGGCGCAATCGGATGTCCCTATCATCATGCTCACCGCACGCAGTGATGATATTGATAAAATTGTTGGTTTAGAACTCGGTGCAGATGATTATCTGACCAAGCCGTTCAATCCGCGTGAATTGGTGGCACGGGTGAAAGCCATCCTCAGACGGGGGAATATGGGGTCTGAACGGCGCACCGAGTCGGTGAATAGCATCACCATCGGCAACCTCATCATCGAACCAGAACGGCGTATGGTGCGTGTCGCGGGCAAGCCAGTAGATTTGCGTATGAAAGAATTTGACCTGTTGTGGACATTGGCACGCGATAAGGGCATGGTCTTTAGTCGTGAAAAATTGCTCGAAATTGTTTGGGGATACGATTTCGCTGGTGAAACCCGCACCGTTGATGTGCATATTGCCCATTTGCGTCATAAACTCAAGGGCATGAATGCGGTCATTGAGACGGTTTGGGGTGTCGGTTATAAATTGGATATGCCATAACCCATGCTGGATAAAAATTTATTCGCACAAGCAAAATTGGCGCGGTTAGCCTTATGGCTGACTGTTTTGTTTGGGATAGGC
>PGTJ01000620.1 GCA_002794515.1 Phototrophicales bacterium | reverse complement strand
TCGATATTTTCCCAACGAATGACGATGCCATCAATAATCATCTCTGCGCCATAGGCGGTGAAATGTTTACGTAGATGAGCCTCTTCTTCTGGGGTTAAATTGTCGTAACTGGGGCGGTAATCAATCCGTTGTAAGGTGGTCATATCCCAATACTATCCTCATCCATCAACAATTTCGATACTCAAAAATGTCTCATCACTGCGCGTACCATCGGGACGATAGGCTATCGCCGATAACACATGAAAGCCTAGCCCACTGGCGAGCCAATTGATTTGTACCCGAAAATCGGCTTGCACCCCATAATTGGGCAACGATGCCTCTTTGACCAACCCGCCATCGGCATACAACTCGATTTTGGCGATGCCGACTGTGCTATCTTGGGCGAATAGGTCGATTGTCAAATCGGTATTATTCACCACACGGCTGTTATTGGGTGGCGCGACAAATTGCACACGCGGTAAATCGGGTGTGGGGATGGGTGTGGCATCCAGTGTACAACTGGATAGCAGGAATATCCCGATGATGATATAAGGCATTAAGCGTATGATTGGTTTAATCAAAAAATCCATTTCTCTCATATCCATATTGTGACATACTCCCCATGCCTAAAGGCAGGGGCTTCTGCCGTTAACGCCAACTGCCTCGCTAATCGCAAGGGCTTCCGTTGACTGAGACAGTATGAGGCGATGTCCCGCCTCTAATATGTTGATTGCCGCATTGTGGTCACGTCCTATAGTGTGTCCACAATTTTGGCAGTTAAAAATGCGGTCAGACAAGTCTA
>PGTJ01000741.1 GCA_002794515.1 Phototrophicales bacterium | reverse complement strand
GGTGTTTGGACATTCAATGGGGAGAGCAAAAAGCGCATTGGACATCCAGCGCCATTTCCACGCGAATTACCACGCCGTTGCATCAAATTATTCAGCTTTGTCGGCGATACCATCTTAGACCCGTTTGTCGGGAGTGGTACAACCCTCATCGAAGCACATGACAATGGGCGCGTGGGGATTGGGTTTGATATTTCGGCGGAATATTGCGAATTGGCGAAAGAACGCCTAGAGGTATCATGGCTACAAGCCAAACTGATTTGATTTTAGAATATTTTAAACAAAATCCTAACCGCCCAATTCCGCACGCTGAAGTGGTGGACTGGGCGACTGCCGAATGGGAACGCCTACATGGGACGAAATTTCGTGACCCTGATAGGGCAATTCGCAAATGGCATCAATTGGGACACTTACAAAAAGTGGCTAAAGGGGTTTATTTATATGACCCTGATG
>PGTJ01000656.1 GCA_002794515.1 Phototrophicales bacterium | reverse complement strand
GATTTTTACAGTGCAATTTTTTCTTAATAAATTTATTTGGGGGCAATTTGCCCATTTTCAACTTGCAAAATTTGCGCTCGTGATAAAAATTCAGACGAAAATGTATCCAGCTCTGTGGTGGTGAGCAGGGTCTGACATTGGTCGTTAATACGGCTTAATAAATAGGCACGTCGCTTGGAATCCAGTTCCGCCACCACCTCATCCAAAAGCAACAATGGATAGTCCCCTGTGCGGGTTTTCATCCACTCCAATTGTGCCAACTTGAGCGCTAAAATGGCTGTGCGGGCTTGTCCACGACTACCATATAAACCCGCATCCCGTCCATTGATGAACAAGCGCAATTCATCTCGATGCGGACCCGATAATGTCATGCCCCTATCGATGCTATCGCGCTGTTCACGATGCAATTGCTGGGTGAATTGTGGAACGATGTCATCTGGGCTTAATTGGCGATGCAAATCTAACCCCAACAAGTCAAAGGCTTGTTGCCCGTTGGTATCGGCAGTGGGCATAAAACTCGGCTGATAAACCAGTGTGAGCATCTCTTTATGCCCCGTCAAGTCAGCATGGGCGCGTTGTGCCAAATATTCGAGTTCGCGCAAAAACTGTTGCCTGCCCGCGATGAGTGTCGCGCCGAATAGGGCGATTTGTTCATCCCAAT
>PGTJ01000247.1 GCA_002794515.1 Phototrophicales bacterium | reverse complement strand
GTAATACACCACCAAATATGCGATATTGTGTGGGTATAAAATGGATTTTTTCGGTATGCGTTTTGATTAGCTTGGCAATCTTTTTATTAGACGCTGTGTCATTAATGATCTTTAGCACAGCTTCACGAACAATAGTCTGTATCTTTTCATTCATTTTCTTCTACCTCATTTTCCTCAAATTCGTCAAAATCATCATCTACAGGTGTTTGACTATCTTTAATATATCGATCGCGCAACACATCAATCACGATAAATTCACCCGTGTGATCATCCACATACCAAAAATCCCAGCCATTCGCCGCGCTTTGACCTTGTACGTGCGCCGCCACCTGATGGATAGACCCACGTATATCGCCACAGGTGAGCGTCCCATCGGCGTTGATAATTGCCTGATGCTCACGATTGCGCGAATAGACCACTTGTCCAATCGCTACATAATTCGCGCCGACTAGCGTCCCAAATGGTACACGCGGTTGTGTGCGTTTAGATGGTGTGATGAGCAGTTCATCAGGGAACATTGGTGTTGGAATGGCATCAATACGCGCCTGTGCGACTCGGATATAATCTGCCTCGCGTTCAATGCCGATGAAATGCCGTTTGAGCTTTTTGGCGACTGCGCCCGTTGTGCCTGTCCCAAAAAACGGGTCGAGTATCACATCGCCGATGTTGCTAGATGATAAAATCACCCGATACAGCAACTCCTCTGGTTTTTGTGTAGAATGGGCTTTTTTGCCATCTATTTTGATTCGTTCCTTGCCACTGCACACAGGGATATGCCACACATTGGTCATTTGTTTATCGTCATTCATATTTTTCATGGCGTGATAATTAAATGTGTAACGTTTTTGAGATTGTGATTTTTGCGCCCATATCAGCGTTTCGGTGGCATTGGTGAAGCGCCTCCCCCTGAATTGAGGCATGGGGTTGGTCTTTGCCCACAAAAAATCGTTTAATATCCAATATCCCAAATCTTGTAAGATGTTGCCCACGCGGAAGATATTATGATACGAACCAATCACCCAGATTGTGCCGTCATCTTTCAATACACGCCGACATGCCATGAGCCAATCGCGGGTGAATTGGTCATAATCACGCAGACTGCGGAATTTATCCCATGCATCGTCTACCGCATCCACACGGGTCTGATTGGGACGATACAATTCTTTTTGCAATTGCATATTATAGGGTGGGTCGGCGAAGATGAGATCGATGCAACTATCGGGCAGGGTGTTCAAGATTTCGATGCTATCTCCGTGCAAAATGGTATCGAATGGTATGGTTTGGGTCATATCACAAAAACTCTCGTGTCTTCATAAAATCGGTGTTGCTGATGATTGTAGCATCACCGCACTCGTTTGGGAATCGAAACAGGCAGAGCAATCTGCCCTGCCTGTGCGATAGTAAAAACGAGTGATGGCTGAATTTAGATGGGCTTCAACACACGGTCATCGCGCAATTTTTTGACGAGGATGACCGTGCCATCGCTGTAGATTTCTTGAACTGATTCGCGCCATGCGGGGATTTTGATGTCTTTCACATCGGTGACATCGTAACCAGCATCCACAAAAGAGGTGCGAATGGCTTCGGCAGAAGATGCGGGTAAAAAGATGAAACTGACCTCGCTTTGTAATTCTTTCGAGGCGCTTTCGATGGTTTGTGCCAACGCATAGATTGCCTGTGCGCGTTCTGGCATATCATCAATATAGATTTCATCTACTCGCGTAATCAGATTTTCCACTTGCCAACCGACCACCGCCACAATGCGACCATCTTTTTCGGCAATCATATAACTTTTTTGACCAAAACTCATCATGACATCGGCACGGCTGATATTTTTGCCCGTTGCACGCGATAAATATCCCGCAATCAATTCGGCATTGTTGGGCATACCCCGTTTGACAACGATCGTCCCGCCCGTTAATGGTGCAGTAGCGGGTTTGGGTGTTGGTACTGGTGCTGGGGCAGGTGTGGGTGTGGATGGCGTTGTCGATGTAGGTGGTGTAGCGGGTTTCGGTGCTGGTGCTGGCGGAACAACAGCGACAGGTGTTGGCGTTGGTGTTGGTGCGGTGGCATTGAGCGGAATGGCATTCCATGCGATTTGCACCTGCTTCCATGTTTCTTCGAGGTTGCCATCATTTTGAATCACCACATGGGCGGCTTTCACCTTATCTTTTTGTGGATTTTGTCCCAAAATGCGTTGTTTGGCTTCTTCTTCGGTCATCTTACGCTTTTGTGTCAGGCGCAGATATTGTGATTTCGGTGAGGCATCCACCACCCAAATGGCATTACATGCCTTTGCCAAATCGCCTTCGAGCAATTTAATCGCCTCGATGACGATAATGGGTTGTTTGGCGCGTCCAACGAGAATATCGATGGCTTTTCCAACAGACGGGTGAATAATGCCCTCCAATTTAGCCAGCAGGGGGGGATTGCCAAAGACCATCTTGCCCAACATCCCCCGATTAATCGTCTTATCAGGATTGAGGATGACTTGCCCAAAGGTTTCGATAATGGGTTTATAAGCGGGTGCGCCCGGAGCCATCACTTGATGCGTCAAGCCGTCTGCATCGATGGTATATGCGCCCAGATGCTGTAACATCTGTCTGACGACACTCTTGCCAACCGCAATATTCCCCGTGAGACCAATCACGTATTTATTGCCAAAACGACTCACGGCTGTACCTCCCCGAAATTCATATCATAAATGTGCTTTGTATCCATGAAAACATCTCTATCACTTGATTGTTTACATAAGTCTATCTCATTTTATCAAATTGCACCAACAACTATCAAACATTTTTATGAAATTGGGATAACAATTTATTCAGAAATGCGTTTATGATGAACAAGCCACCATGATTGCTATTGATTGCCAGATGTCCTACACATCCGAAAAAGCGCTGAAATCTGTATTCACCAAAAACAGCCCCTTTTAGTGGGCTTGCAAAACTTCGCCTATGGCACAAAGTCATAGGCGAGACAAAACTAACTATGGTAACGCCTCAAGCGTCACATCCAAATTGAAGCGCAATTCGCTCACTCGCCCTGTGAGCATGGGGACGACCAATATTTCACCATCGGATAATCCATTAATGATAAAACTTCCGCCAGCGTAAAGCGCGGCATCCCGTTTGGCATTCAGGCTGACTGTGCCTAATTCTTCGCCATTTTGTATCAACATCACCTGTAGGTTGGGTGGAAAGCCGTCTGCACCCGCGAAGGTTATCCGATAGCGCGAATTGGCGACTGCATTAAATGCCAAAACAACTTGTGTCCCACCGATCAGTTCGGCGACTTGTAAGCCCTCATCTAAATTGAGTTTGGGCAGGAGCTGGATATTAAACATCACGGTGGTTGCTTCGGTCATGGCAACGGGCGGGCGAATGAGAATGCCCATATTACCGTTGAAATCGGCGATGAAAAAACTGCTCGCCAAAGATGCCCCTGACCACGTTTTTCCGGCTGTCGCCCCATGTTGCGTGCGTGTATCAATGGTTAGGCTTTGGTTGCCACTTTCGCGGTTATCATAGCTGACCAAAAAATAATCGTTGACGCGCACATTCAAGGCGATATATACACTTTCGCCCGGTTGTAATTCCAATTCAAAGGCATGTTCTGCCTCCACAACTTGTACCGCATAAGGTTCACCGATGCTCAAGGTATATTCGCCAGCGCCACTACCCGCAACTTCAATTTCATAATTGGTGTCTTGTGTGGGGTTGACTATCAACCGCACATAGGGCAATCCACGAATGAATTCGGTTGTCGATGCCAATGAACTCCGCCGACCAGCAGAGACCAACTTCAAATTGGGCGCAAATGCCTCAGATGCCAATGTGATTTGCGTTGGCGTGTTTGCTGGGACACTGAGCGCATAACGCGGAATTTCGCCATCAGCCCGACTTGCTGTGATAGAATCGCCCATGCCAATGGGTGGAATAGCCGATTCTTGTGCAACAATGACTGGTGCGACCATCAACAAAACGGTAATTAACAGCATACGGATGTAAGAACGCATGGCGTACACCTCCTAATAGATATTTGACGGTACTATTAGTATAATTTTTTCTGAATTATCTGCTACTGATT
>PGTJ01000274.1 GCA_002794515.1 Phototrophicales bacterium | reverse complement strand
GTTAGTAGGGAAAGCATATTAAAATGATTATTTTAATATAAATAAAGGAGATACAATCATGTCATCACCACCTGCTAACAGTACAGCTCCCAAATATCGTGCCTTCACACTCCAGACGTATCGACAAGTGCCACAACTGAATGCCTTGTCTGATGAAGAAAAATTTGCGATAGATGTGGTTGGACATGTACTACCCTTCCGCATCAACAATTATGTGATAGAGCAACTCATCGACTGGGAAAATGTCCCCAACGACCCGATTTATCGGCTCACAGTCCCTCAACGGGGCATGTTAAAACCAGCGCACTTTAATGCGATGGCGAAATTACTCCGAAATGGTGCATCGGCGGAACAAATCCGCCAAACGGCGAATGCGATTCGCTTACAACTCAATCCCCATCCTGCGGGACAACTGGAATATAACGTCCCGACCGTGAACGGCATCAAACTCACGGGTGTCCAACATAAATATCGTGAAACCCTGCTATTCTTCCCCAGTCAGGGACAGACCTGTCATGCTTATTGCACATTCTGTTTTCGGTGGCCCCAATTTGTCGGCATGGACGAGCTGAAATTCGCCATGAAAGAAACAGAACTGTTGATTGCCTATATCCGCCAACACCCCGAAGTGACCGACATCCTCTTCACTGGTGGCGACCCGATGATTATGCGGAGTAGCGCCCTCGCCTCGTATATCGAGCCATTGTTGGCGATTGACCACATCCACACCATCCGTATCGGCACAAAAGCCCTGAGCTATTATCCGTATCGGTTTACGGATGATAACGATGCCGATGACCTGATGCGCCTGTTTGAAAAAGTGAGCGAATCGGGCAAGCATTTGGCGATTATGGCGCATTTTAACCATCATCAAGAACTCCGCACGCCTGCACTTGAACAAGCCGTAGCGCGTATCCGCAACACAGGGGCGCAAATCCGCACACAATCACCACTCATGCGTCATATCAACGATGACCCACAAGTGTGGTCGACCATGTGGCGCAGGCAAGTGGATTTGGGGATGATCCCCTATTATATGTTCCTCGCCCGTGATACAGGCGCACAACATTATTTCGCCGTGCCAATGGTGAAGGCATGGCAAATCTTCCGCGAGGCGTATCAACAAGTGAGCGGGATATGCAGGACGGTGCGCGGACCCAGCGCCAGCGCCACACCGGGCAAAATTCAGGTGTTGGGCGTAACCGAAATTCACGGCAAAAAAGTCATCGCCTTGCGCTTTTTGCAGGGGCGTAACCCCGATTGGGTGCATCGTCCATTTTTTGCGGAATATGACGAACATGCGACATGGGTAGATGAACTCGTGCCTGCATTTGGCGAAGAACGCTTCTTTTTTGAAGAAGAGGAAATGTCAGTTGCGATTTGATATACCCTGAAAATGGCGGATATATACACTTATACGGTTGTGCTTGTGTAGGCTCGTAAATGATTGTGGACGACATACGCCCCACAGGCTAGTCGTCCATTACAAATTGCCCGCTTTTTATGAGTGTAAGGACGGACTAGTGTTAGCGTATGTCCGCCCAAATTTCACACCTCATCATCTACCACACCTGCCTCGCTACAAGCACCACATATGCCATAAAATTCGAGCAGATGCCCGGTTAATTTCACACCAAATTCGCCCTCTAAGCGCTCGGCTAGTGATCCCAATCCACAATCTTCAAATTCGATGGTCTGATGACATTGCACACACACAATATGATGATGGTGTCCATCGGGCATCAGCACGTAGGTTGGTGTGGCGCTCCCTGCGGTATATGTTGGGCGAATGATCGCCAAGCGCGTGAGCAAATCGAGTGTGCGAAACACACTGGCACGCCCGATAGATGAATCCCGCGAGGCAACCGCATCTAAAATTTCGGCAGAAGTCATGTGACCCTCATGCGTCTCGATGACATTCAACACAACGGTGCGGGCGTTGGTCAATTTATAGCCTGCATCGCGCAAGCGGTCTAGGCGAGATGGATTATTCATAGCACTACCTCGTGTCCTTGTCAGTCATATTGAGACGTGGTATCATTTACATCGTCCAGAAATTAACAAGGAGACTATCTATACATGAAACGATTATTACTCTTGATTGTACCGCTTATTGCACTATTTGGCATGAACCAATTCCGCGTCGATGCTCAATCGCGCCTCAAAGTAGTCGCCACGACCAGCCTCATCGCCGATGTCGCTAAAAATGTGGGTGGAGATTTGGTGGATGTGGTATCGCTCATCCCCGCCAATAGTGATGTGCATGGGTATGTCGCCACACCGCAAGATGTTGCCCGTCTGGTCGATGCTGATGTGGTATTAATGAATGGCTTGGGCTTAGAAGAGGGTTTATTAGAAATTCTCGAAAAAAATGCGCCAGATGCGGTCATCGTGTCACTGGGCATCCATGTCTTGAGCAGTGACCCTCACCATCATGATGATGACCATGCTGATGAGCCTGTCGCCACCGAAGAAGCTGACCATGATGATGAACATCACGAAGCGATGTATCTGGGTATTTATGGTGTTGATGTAGACTGTGATGAAAATCACAAAGATGATGCCCACAACAAAATTGTTGTCGGTCGCAATCATGATGAGCATGATGACGAACACGAACACGGTGCATGTGACCCACATGTATGGCAAAATCCGCTCAATGTGATGGTATGGGCGAATAATATCGCGGGTACATTTGGCAATTTGGATGAAGAATATCGTGATACATATTTAGCCAATGCACAAGCCTATATCGAACAACTGGCGATGCTGAACGATGAGATCCGCGTGTTGATCGATGCTATCCCCGCCGAAAATCGGGTGATTGTGACCAATCATAACTTCCTCGCATATTTCGCCGCCGAATATGATTTCGAGGTGGTCGGGACGGTCATCCCCAGCGCATCGAGCATGGCACAAGTCGCGCCACAAGACATCGCCAAATTGGTCGAGACGATCCGTGAAAACGGTGTACGGGCGATTTTCGCCGAATATGCCGTGAACGCCGACATCGCCCAAACTATCGCCAACGAAGTCGGGTATCAGGTGGCAGTGGTGCGTTTGTATAGTGACTCGCTCGGCGCAGAAGATGATGAAGCCAGCACGTATCTGGATTTTATGCGTTATAACGTCAATGCCATTGTGAATGCCCTAAAAGACTAATCTCACATGATAGGCGCGGAGGGTGTGGTCATCAATTTATATTTTTCTGGTAGCCAAGCATCCATCACAGCCAGTCGTGATTTGCTGATGGCAATTGCCAACTCTGCCAGTTATAGCCAACCATAACCCCATATCCCAAGCATAACCCAAATTGGGAAATGCTTGGGATACCCGCCATCACCACCCCCAAGTGCCTGCACCACCCTTGAAGGGTCCGACAATATCCGATGTGATCCAGCCACCATAAAAATCACCTTCCTGCGGGATGACCTGCTCATCATTCACAAAACAGGCATCCATCCGACTGGGATAAAAGGCGATATAACCGGCGATGGCTTCATAACCTGTGGCGGGATTTTCGTATCCCCAACAGGCATTCTCGGCGACTTTGCCGTTGATGGCAACCCTCCAATAACTGGCAACACCCTTGAAT
>PGTJ01000139.1 GCA_002794515.1 Phototrophicales bacterium | reverse complement strand
GGGTTATATCGTCGAGATTATCCGTTTGGTGGGGGTGTATTCGCGCTTGGGTGGTGGGATTGATATTCATGGGGCATTGTTTGTGGGCGAAATCATCGGTGGTGAGATGAAGCCACAAGCCGAAGAGGTCATCGATATTGGCTTTTTTGGGTTAGATGAATTGCCACAGCCGATTTTCTGGTGGCATATACCACAAATTGAAGATGCACTGAATGGTATTGGTGGTGGCACAGCAGGACGAAGTCATTTCTACCCAGCCGAGACGGTGACATCCCGCAAGGCACTTTATGAAATGCGCGATCATTCAGGGCTATCGCGCTCAGAATTTTATAAATATTACTTCGAGTCACATCCTGATAATCAATTTGTGCGCGATATAAAATAACCGACATGGGGGGAATAAATGTTTGGCTTATTCCCCCTCTAAATCGGCTATATCGTTGCCAACGCTTGCTCTAAATCGGCGAGCAAATCATCGGTTTCTTCGATGCCGAGCGCAAAACGCACCAGATTGTCTTTGATGCCCAACGCGAGGCGTTCTTCGGTAGTCTTTTCGTAATAACTCATCAATGCAGGTTGTTCGATTAGGCTTTCAACACCACCTAAACTAGGGGCGATATACGGAATTCGCATCGCGTCAATGAACTTACCTGTCCGATACAAATCGCCATCCACCTCAAAGCTAACCACCCCACCAAACCCTTCCATCTGGGCAACGGCGATATGATGATCTGGATGCGATTCTAATCCCGGATACCACACCCGTTGAATTTTGGGATGTGCTTCCAAAAACCGTGCCACCGCCAACGCATTGGCGTTTTGTTGACGAACACGCACACCGAGTGTTTTTATACCCCGATCTAACAAAAAGGCATTTTGTGGATCCACGACCCCGCCCAGCACGCCACGGGCATCGCGCAGGGCTTTGATGCGATCTTTGCGCCCAATAATCACACCCGCCAACAAATCATTATGTCCCGATAAATACTTAGTGGCACTATGCACCACAAAATCAATGCCCCATTCGATAGGACGTTGATTAATCGGCGTGGCAAAGGTGCTATCTATCAGCGTCATCACACGGTATTGTTGCCCCAAATAGGCGATGCGCTCTAAATCGGCAATCCGCAAATACGGATTGGTTGGGCTTTCAGAGATAATGAAGCGCGTCTTTTTGGGGATGATAGCCGCTTCTAATGCGTCATAATCACCATTTTCAACAACGGTGGTCTCGATGCCAAATCGCTTGAGGAAGGTCAAACAGAATTGGCGTGTCCGCCGATAGCAATCACTCGTCATGACGATATGCGCCCCTGCAGGCAAAACTGCCAATAAAATCGATGTCACAGCATTCATGCCCGATGAATACAAAACAGCATCTTCGCCACCATCCAATGCCGCAAGACGCGCCTCAACCGCCGACACCGTAGGATTGCCATAACGCCCATATTCTTCGCGTTCATGACCATCCCCCCATGTTTTGCTTTCCATAAAATCAATGAGATCTTGTGTATCAGAGAAGGTATAGGTTGCTGTTTGGACGATTGGCGTGTGGAGGGCATTATAGGCTTTTT
This sequence comes from Phototrophicales bacterium, assembly GCA_002794515.1. Lineage (GTDB taxonomy): Bacteria > Chloroflexota > Anaerolineae > Aggregatilineales > Phototrophicaceae. Next base: position 5,066 of record PGTJ01000139.1, on the reverse strand, counting down.
TGCGCCGAACACCACCATGCACAGCACGGGTACTATGCCCGCTAGCACATCGTGGCTCTACTGTCTCGATTTCTTCTGTATCTGTTGCCACCTCATGAAGAGTTCCCATTGTGTTACAAATCCCTTTCTTCAATTTGCCATATAAACACAACGCCGATTGTTGGGTCATCTTATCCAACAATCGGCAAGGGGTACTCTGCAAACAAAAAGTCCCTTTGTGTCAAAGAGACTTAGCGTCATGTGAACTCTATAAACAAATAGAATTTCATGATACGCTCTCATCTGTCAGCAGATTTTCCGCCGTCGGACTTGGCACCTGCCCCCCCGCTTTGCATTGGGGGTGGTTGCCGCGGTTTCATAGGGCCGTTCCCTCCACCGCTCTGGATAAGAGTTTTACAATATGAACACAATAACACAAAATAAAAAATAAATCAACTATCGCCACAAAATTCTTAAAATGCGTTATACTGGATAACAGATAAAAACGGTAATAGGTGTTTGCTATGAAATTCAATGTGATGATTATGAGCGGGTCAGAAGATGGGACAACCCTCACTTACGACTCGACACAAGGTGATGGTCAACAAACCGATAATACATGGCAAATCAGCATCGGTCGCAAAGAAGAAAATGACTTATGTCTGCGTAACGACACATATGTCTCGCGTTATCATGCTAAAATCATCTTCAAAGATAATCGTCTTTGGTTACAAGATTGCGATAGCACGAATGGGACATTTATCGAAAACGAACACGATTTTTTTGATGACCATCCCATCAAAGGCACTATCAGCATTGCAGAAAATCAGTTATTCCGTATCGGACGTACATGGTTGCGTATTCAAGTAATCGAGTAAAACATGCCAAATATTCCATACAGAGACATCCTCATTGGTGCAAGACAAGAAGCCTTTAGAATGCGCCACTTTTTTGTGGGCGTAGAGCATCTATTCATCGCACTGCTCGAAATTCGTGGCAGTCTGACCAGCAAACTGATGCAAGAATATGGATTAGCACCAGAATATGTGATAGATGCCATCCGTCGCAAAATGGGCAAAGGGAGCAAACAACGCCTATGGGCAGGCATACCCAATACCCCGCGGGTTAAAGTATTAGAAAATATCGCTTATGATATTGCGATGGAATCGGGGCGTGACGAGATTTATGAGCGCGATTTGCTCATTGCTATGCTCGATGAAGGCGATAGCGTCCCTCTGCGTGTGCTTTATGCGCTCGGCATAACCGATTTTCATGAATTGCGCGATATGGCTCAGAATTACACACTCAATAGCGAAACACAACAGGCATACGTGAAGGTCGAGTTTGGTTCAGAATTTGACCGCGATAATATGCTCACTAAAGACCAGATGTTTGTGCTTCGGCGCATGTTCGCCAATTACGCCCAAATCCGTGTGGAATATCGCCTCACAGGGGGATATAGCCAAGCCACATTATTGGTTGTCACACCTATTCGCCCAGATCAACAAGAAGATGCGACAGTTGCCGTCAAATTACATCATGTCGATGCTATTTTAGATGAAGCACAACGTTATGAGTCACATGTCAAAGCCAAATTACCCCCAATGACAGCGCGTATCGAAGATAAACCCACCGCGCCCGATGCCTCCGATTTAGCAGGTATTAAATACACCCTCATCACACAAAATAATCAACCCCCGCGTGATTTGCGTGCCATCCTCAATGAATGGGAAGCCGAAAAAATATCACACTGGCTCACAGACACTTTCTTCCCGACATTTGGTCGCATGTGGTGGACGCAAAACCGCGAATTTCGTTTTCAGGTATGGCGTGAATACGATTGGTTATTGCCACCTATATTAACACTCGAATTGGTTAAAGATAAACCTATCCCCCCCAATGCTTATGTATTACGGATGCCCGTCAAACGCGCTAAACTGAATCGTTTAGATTTTGGTGATACTGTTGTTGTAGAAAATTTCGTGGTGCAAAAAGTTTATACAGAACGCCATGCTGTGCAACTCGCGGTTGGGCAAGGCACAGACTCTGCTAGTGCTTATAAAATCGAAATTCGGGGCATTGATTTTAATTCCGACACCTATTATCGTGGTGAGGTAGTCGAGAATATTGTCGGTACAGTTTGGCAAACACGCAGTCAACAATTGATTAACGCCTTACGCGCCCTCATACCCGATTTCGATGCACATAACGAAAAAATTCCTGTCAATGTGATGGGTCTCGAAAAAGTCCCCAACCCCATTTTGATGTATGAAGGATTACTCGATAGTTTTGTGAATGGCACAACCGCGACCATACATGGTGATTTGCATCCGGGCAACATCATGATAGGTCCCAAAGAAAGTGCCTTTCTAATCGATTTTGCTCATACCCGCGAAGGACATACCATTTTCGATTGGGCAACACTCGAAATTAGCCTGTTGAACGATTACATCATGCCTTATGCAGGCGCAACATGGAATGATGTCCGCCGTGTGGTGGGATATTTACACCATCTCAATGGGGGGAATTTGCCAGATGATATGCCACAAGCCCTCAAATCACGCTTTGGTGTACTCACATCATTGCGTGGATTGGTAAAATTATGCCTTGCCCATGATAATCAATGGTCAGAATATTATATCGCCTTAGCATTTTGCAGTTTGCGAGCGCTAACATGGGAGACCGTATCATTAGCGGGTCGCCGTTTGATGGTGCTGGTCGGCGGGTTAGCTATTCATGAATTACGAACGCGCTTCCGTCCAAATGATGACAATACGGAAGATACAGAAGATACCTATCGCAGTTTGTGATGGTATTTGGTTATAATATCCGCATTGCTGGCATTATTCCAAAAAACCAGAAGGCAGATATGGAAGACCTAAGCGGACAAATTATAAAAACTTATGAATTACAAGAACGTATTGGCATTGGTGGATTTGGAGTGGTGTATCGTGCCTATCAAAAATTGATTGGGCGCGAAGTTGCTATCAAAATTATTTTGCCAGAATATGCCAATAAACCCGATTTTATTCGTCGCTTCGAGGTCGAAGCACAACTTATCGCCCGCTTAGAGCATCCCCATATCGTACCTCTTTACGATTATTGGCGCGAGCCGAGTGGCGCATATTTGGTCATGCGTTGGTTGCGTGGTGGTAGCATCCAAGAATTGATTAAAAGACAAGGAGCAATTGATCTCGCAACCATTAGCAGAATACTCACCCAAATCAGCGAAGCATTGATGGTCGCACATCGGCAGGGCGTGGTACATCGTGACCTCAAACCCGAAAATATTTTGCTGGATGTCGAGGGAAACGCCTATCTATCCGATTTTGGAATCGCCAAAGATTTAAGCGAAAATCAAGCCATTACCCAAAATAATGCCATATTAGGATCGCCCGCATATTTATCTCCAGAACAAATTAAAGGCGAAAGCGTCACGGCTCAAAGTGATATTTATGCGATGGGCATCGTCTTGTATGAAATGCTCACAGGCAAACGCCCCTATGAGGCGACTTCTCCCGCGACATTGATGTATAAACATCTCAGTGAACCACTGCCCGATATCAACACCCATGTACAGGGCTTGCCGATTGAATTGAATATGGTGTTGGCACGGGCTACTGCCAAAGACCCTGCCGAGCGTTACGAAACTATCCTCGATTTTGCACGCGGATTTCGGCGTGCTATCAAAGAGATCGAAAGCCCAACTGGGACGCTCATCCTCACCAGTTCTGGTGTGAATACACCCGACCCAGAAAATCCATATAAAGGGTTACGCGCTTTCCAACAATATGATGCCGCCGACTTCTTTGGACGCGAGAGTTTCACACTGAACGTCATTAATCGCTTGCTCGAAGAAACACCCTACGCCCGATTTTTAGCGGTTGTCGGTCCGAGCGGGAGTGGTAAATCCAGCGCCGTCAAAGCGGGTGTATTACCTGCCCTGCGTGATAATGCGATACCTGGATCAAAAGATTGGTTTATCATCGAGATGTTGCCCGGCTTAGACCCAATGGAGGAGCTTGAAGCGGCATTGCTTCGGATTGCGGTCAATCCACCAGAAAGTTTGCTCAACCAACTGATGCAAGATGAACGCGGATTGGTACGGGCGCTCAAGCGAGTTCTGCCAGATGACGAAACCGAATTATTATTATTCATTGACCAATTTGAAGAACTATTCACCTTAGTCGATGAAGAAGATAAACGCACACATTTCATGGATAGCATCATCACCGCTATCCATGAACCCCGTAGTCGTTTGCGCGTGATTATCACCCTGCGTGCCGACTTTTATGATAAACCACTCAACTATACCCGTTTTGGCGAACTTATGCGACAACGCACAGAGGTGATATTACCCCTCAATACAGAAGAACTCGAACGGGCAATCAGCGCACCCGCCAAACGCGCCAATTTGGTGCTTGAAGAAGGGTTGGTGACGAATATCGTTGCCGATGTCAACCAACAACCGGGCGCACTTCCCCTACTCCAATATGCACTCACCGAGTTATTTGAACGTCGTAATGGGCTTATGCTCACCATTGATGCCTATAACGAAATTGGTGGCACAATGGGTGCATTGGCACGTCGTGCCGAAGAACTATATGAGGGTTTAGGTGATGAAGGGCAACAACTCGCCAGACAACTCTTTTTACGCCTTGTGACATTAGGTGAAGGGACAGAAGACACCCGTCGCCGTGTTTTGCAATCTGAATTATTATCGATTGGCACAGATCCCGAAGAAATGCAATTGGTCATCGAAGGATTTGGGCGGTATCGTCTGTTAACATTTGATCATGACCCACAAACCCGTAGCTCGACTGTTGAAGTGGCGCACGAGGCGCTTATCCGTCAATGGGGACGTTTACGCGAATGGCTCAATGCCAGTCGTGAAGACTTACGCATACAACGCAGGCTCACTGCATCGGTTGAAGATTGGCAAAATGCCAAAAAAGATCCCAGCTATCTATTACGTGGGATGCGTTTGGAACAAATCGAAGCATGGCAAGCCACATCTGATTTGCAGATGAATGCCGAAGAAGCTGAATATGTCCAAGCTAGCATCGCTGAACGGGAACGCCTGCTCG
>PGTJ01000687.1 GCA_002794515.1 Phototrophicales bacterium | reverse complement strand
TTATATCTCTGCATATTACAAGTATTATAAACAATTTTTTACGGAATTCATAAAAAATTTCGCCACAATTGATGACAAACAGGTTATAATTTAGTCAATAGCAAATCAGTATTGGATTTTATCATATCTCATCATGATGCAGACCACGACCATTCAACAAATTGACCACGATAACGCGCTCGCCCTCGATATGTCACAGACCAAGCTGGATGATGCCCTCATCTTAGCACAATGCACCTATAAATCCGCCACCGAAATCGGCTACGATAAAGGCATTGCCGATAGCCTCTTGGCGCAGGCGCAGGTGAATTATCATCATGCCCATTATGAACATGCCCTGTTGCAACTCGGTCGTGCTTTGGCGATTTATGAAAATCTGCCCGATCTCGCCAAATCGGCACATGCCTTCACCATGATGGGCAATATCTTTCGGCAAATTGGCGATTTTTCATCGGCAATCGATGCCTTTAGCAAGTCGCTGAATGCCGCCCGCGCCCTTAACGACCAACTCGCCGAGATGCGGGCGCTCAACGGCTTAGCCTCGATTTATGGGCATTCGCACCAGCCGAGCAT
>PGTJ01000763.1 GCA_002794515.1 Phototrophicales bacterium | reverse complement strand
GAATCGCACGATTATATTAACCGATAACGACTATGCGATTTATCGGCAACATCTCATTCATATCAACAATCCTGTGCCACTAGAAACGATTATCAACACGACTATTCACGGTGATACATTGGCTATGTTGCCATTTTTGCCACCTGCTTGTGTAGATTTGCTCATCCTCGACCCACCGTATAATCTCAATCGTACATTTGGCACGCAGACCTTCAAACAAGTCTCGGATGATGATTATCGAATATGGGTTGAGGGGTGGTTTATCCCATTGTTGCGTATGCTCAAACCCACCACCACGATTTATTTTTGTGGCGATTGGCGCTCATCGGCGGTCATTTATCAGGTGCTATCGGCGCATACAACCGTCCGAAATCGGATTACATGGGAACGTGAAAAAGGACGTGGCGCACAGAAAAATT
>PGTJ01000453.1 GCA_002794515.1 Phototrophicales bacterium | reverse complement strand
CCTACACTAGGATATAAGGCGAAATGCTTTTATCATTGTTGAGATTTTTATTATTATCATCGAGGGACTTGCAACATGCCCAATCTTATCTTAATCAAACATGCACAGCCCATTATTGTCCCAGAAAATCCACCCAACACATGGCAACTTTCAGAAGAAGGGTATCGTGCCACCCGCCAATTTGCCCCATCTGTTAAAGAATATACACCCAAACATATCTTTTCTAGCCCAGAAGATAAAGCCATCGAGACCGCCCTCGCCCTCGCCGAAGCCTTGCATATCGGCTTTGAAATTGTCGATAATTTATATGAACATGAACGCTCAAACGAAAAATTTGAAGACCATGATGTGTTTGTCGCCAAGATGAAAGCATTTTTCGCCTATCCCAATGAACTGATCTATGGATCAGAGACGGCGAATAACGCCCGTGCGCGGTTTCATATCGGCTTGATGAATGTGTGGCGCAAGCATCGGCATCATGATGTGGCGGTGGTGGCACATGGCACCGTGATTAGTTTATTTGTGGCACATGCCATTCCGACTATTGACCCATTTGAATTGTGGCAATGCCTCAAATTACCCGATATGGTCGTCTTGCATACAGATGATTTCACCGATTTTACGCTCATCAAAGGATGTAATTGATTCATGACCCAATTGCTCGTCATCGGTGCAAAAGGCAAACTTGGTAGCCGTATCATGATGAATTGTGCCGAAAACCCCGATTTTTCGGTTATCGGCGTGGATGTCGATGAACTCGACATCACCGATTTTTCTGCCACCCGTGCATATATCCACCAGCATAGCCCAACAGCGATTATCAACTGTGCCGCATGGACAGATGTGGATGGGTGTGCCAGAGATCCACAAACTGCCTTGCGCGTGAATGGCTATGGCGCGGGGAATATCGCCATTGCTTGTGCCGAAATGGGCATACCGATGGTACACATCAGCACCAACGAAGTGTTCGATGGCACATCGACCACCCCCTATAACGAATACGACCCCACACGACCCATTAACCCCTATGCCTATAGCAAATGGGTCGGCGAGCAAATGGTCATGCGCCATCACCCGCGTCATTACATCGTGCGGACGGCGTGGTTGTTTGCACATGGTGGCAAAAATTTCATCCATAGCATCATCAATGCCGTCAAAGCCAATAAACCCCTGCGCGTGGTGACGGATGAGGTGGCAAATCCAACCTATAATGATGATTTAGCCCAAGCGGTCATCAAACTGGTCGCCACGGGACGTTATGGAATTTATCATCTGGTCAATAGTGGGAGCGCCTCGCGTTATGCCTTTGCCCGATATGTGCTAGACCGCGCAGGTTATGCCGATGTATCCATCACACCCATCATCAGTCGTGAATGGACGCGCCCATCTACCCCGCCCACCTATGCCAGCCTGAATAACAACAATGGGGCATTTTTGGGGATTACATTACGTCATTGGCAGGATGCAGTCGATGCGTTTTTGACCACAGAAGGATTATTATAAATGAGCGATACCCCCCTATTTTCGGTGGTCATCCCCAATTGGAACGGGCTAAAATTCCTCAAAACGTGTTTGGATGCCCTCCGCGCCCAAACGTACCCGAATATCGAGGTGATTATCGCCGATAACGCCTCGACCGATGGCTCACAAGATTTCATCCGCACCCATTATCCTGAAGTCATCCTCATCGATATGGGATACAATAGTGGCTTCACAGGGGCATGTAATGCGGGCATGAAGCACGCCAAAGGCGATGTGATAGCCTTGTTGAATAATGATACCGAAGTCGATTGCCATTGGGCAGAGGCGGTGATGGATGCCTTTGCTCGTCATCCCAACATCGGCACTGTTGCCAGCAAAATGTTGCTGTTCGAT
>PGTJ01000060.1 GCA_002794515.1 Phototrophicales bacterium | reverse complement strand
GCCATCGGCTCAAAGCCGATGACTATTTTTATTCTAAAAGCCCACTGAAGGGGCTAATTTTGCCTGATTTTGTGGCGTGGGTGCGCCACCTATAGCACCTTTAGTGTGCTTTATGGCGATTGCAAGATGCTTTGAGCATTTTGCAATAAGCAATCAAGGTAAATCCTATTGCATCTATTATAACTGAAATAGATAATAGCTGGGCGAATGTCCAATTCAATCGTAGCAAAATGAGGAATTTTTTCATGAATAAACATATTCTGGTCACGGGTGGTGCGGGCTTTATCGGCAGTCATGTCACCGATTTGCTCATCCAACGTGGATATCGTGTGACCGTATTCGATAACGAAAGCACCGGGCGACGCGCAGATGTTAACCCCAATGCCACATTTGTGCATGGCGATGTGCGAGATGAAACAGCCCTTGAGGCGGTTTTCAAGACGGGTATCGATGCCGTCATCCACATCGCTGGACAAGCCTCGATTCGCCTGTCGTTTATGCACCCCGAAGCCGATTTGAATGTCAACACATTGGGTACAATCAATATCCTTAAGCAGTGTATCGCCCATAAGGTGGGTCGATTGCTCTTCGCCAGTTCCATGACCATTTATGGCACACCACAAATTGCCCCCACACCCGAAACAGCATATCCTGCGCCTGTGTCGTATTATGGCGTGACCAAATATGCCGCCGAGCGCTATGCCCATATCACCGCGACACGCAAAGACCTCGATTTCGATTTTCATGTGACTTCATTCCGCATGTTTAATGTGTATGGCGAGCGCCAAAGCCTGACTAATGCCTATCAGGGTGTATTCGCCATATTCATGGGCAATGTGTTGCGTGGCGAGCCGATTAATATCCATTCCGATGGTGAGCAATCGCGTGATTTTGTCCATGTTAGCGATGTGGCGCGGGCATGGGTAGATGCCATAGACAACCCACAAACCTACGGCGAGGTGATTAATATCGGCACAGGTCGCCCAATTAGCGTGAATCGCCTGTGCGATATGGTGCTAGAGGCGTTTGGATATTCCCGCGAGACGTATATCGTCAACCATCATCCCGCCCAACCGGGCGATATTCGTGTGTCATCGGCAGATATCACCAAAGCCCGCACATTGTTGGGCTGGCAACCGACTATCGCCTTTGAAGATGGCATGAAAGAGACCATCAACTGGGCGAAAAAAGTCATGCAAAAAGCATAACCCCTATTGCCAAACCGCAAAAGCATTCACTGTATAACCCACAGGGAATAACGACCATCCTATATCGTTCCCTGTGGGGATTAACATCAATGCGCGTATTCGCCCATAACGGTCAATGCTCCGCCACGATAGCAATTGACCATCATTTAACCATGTGTAATTTAGGACATCACGCACCAGCACCTGCGGTTTGATATTTCCAGTTTGGATATTCTCCAATGATACCGTTACTAAGTCGCGCCCATAACGCAACCGCTCTATTTGCGTGATGTGATAGGTGATCATGTGGCGGTTGGGAATCCAACGCGGGTACCGCCCATCGCTGACGACATGATAGGTCTGCGTGCCGTCTTGGCTGGCGACCAATATCCGCGCCAAGCGTGTTGCCTGATTAATATCCTCTTGTACCACAATCCATTGGCTATCATCCGACCAGCGCAAATCCACCACCGAATTGAGCGGATGTCGATTCGAGCCGATGTCATATTGGCGATTATCAACAATATCCCACATCTGCACATGAAAGAAGCCACTATCCTGTACAATCATCGCCAACGATTGACTATTGGGCGACCACAATACGCTGAATGCACCGTTATCTAATGGTGCAGGAGTGATGACGTGCGTTTTGGTGTTGTATAGCAACAATTTATCGGGCGCGCCGAGCGCGATGTAGTCGCCATTGGGCGACCACTGCATCAACTGATACGGTGACGACACCACAGGCAGACGCTGGTTATCGCCTGTACGGGTGTTGATCAACATAATCAGACCATTGTCGATTAGGCTGATAAAATCGCCTGTTGGCGACCATGTGAAGGGGACGATGGTTAATGTCGATGGGGTATACATCCGTTGGATGCTGTTGTTATCGGTATCCCACAGATGCAAGCCGTTTAATGCCGAACTGACAGTATTCGGACGGCAATGAAAACTGACCTGATGGTTATTGGGCGACCAGCGAATGGTCTCGCGGGGTGGGGCGCAGGTGTTATATCCGAGCGGGAAGCGGGTGAGTGCGTTGGTGGCGAGGTTGTGCATATAAAATTCGGTTTGGCTATAAAAATCCAACGTCATGAGCGCACGTTTGCCATCTGGCGAAAAAGACACCTCCCACTCGCTTTCAAATGGCACAGGGGCATAAACACTGATGCGCCTGTTCACATCGGAAATGCCGAAGGTATGCTTATTCATTCCCAGATGATATAAATATGCCGTCACCCGCGTTGTGGGCATATACGATCCTATCCACATCGCTATCAGGCAGGTGATGCCGATGATTGGCACGATAATCAGGCATATCCGCATGGCAATTTTACTGATCATTTCACAAATCCTATGCCCTGAGCATCAAGTGAACGAAACGATAGGTTTTTATGGTGTGGAGTGTTCATCGGATAAACATGAATACCAATACACTGATGCTATCATCGGTCAAAAAGTATTTTTCGCCATTTCCATTCATATACACCAAGCGTTGTCGTTGCGGATAGTGGATGAATGCCAAACCATCTCCATCGGGCGACCATTGTGGGGTATGTGTATCGCGCATCAGGGTTTGCGGTGGCAAAAATGAAGATAAATCCCATATGACCACCTCGCTATAATAGGTCGGACCGAGTGTGTCGTATATTTCGTAGGCGATGCGCGTGTGATCCGATGCCCATATGGGTGGTGCTTCGATATTTTCGCCGATGGAGATAATAGCAGAGCCATCTGGACGCGCCAGATAATACACATTGCCACTGCCCGATGAGAGAGGTGTGCGGATAATCACCCATTGGCTATCGGGCGACCATCCGACAAAATCGACCCTGTTGATTTTTTGGTCGGTTGTCTCTAAGAGATATAATTCACGACTGGCAATATGAAAGGCATATGCCTGTGCCAGGCGTTCCGCCTTCACCAAGATTATCCATTCGCCATTCGGCGATAGAATAGGTGGCAAATTGACAGAAAAATCGGCTAATAACACATCCAATTCGCCCGTATCAAACCGATACAACTCAATTCCGCGTAATCCTTGCAGAAAAATGCCCGCGCCATCGGGTTGCCAACCGATGACGGTGAAGCGCCTTCCTTGTGGGGTGATGGTGGTCAAATTTTCGCCATTGACATCGACCACATGTACCTTGCCATCATCATTGATCGCCACGCGCTGGGAATCGGGCGACCATTGATAATCCATGATGACATTGGGCAGATGAAAGATCTGATACACATTGCCCGTCTCGAAATCCATCGTATACATTCCGCCGATAGACCCATCGAGCGGGTTGTTTCGGCATTGAAATACCACATGCCGATTATCGCGCAACCATTGCCAATTGCGGGCGGCACAATTGATATACAAGTCGGGCAACCGCATAATGCGCCCTGTTAAGATATCCCACAACACAAAATAGGCTTGATTAAACGCACCTGTGGGCAAAATTACGCGCTGACCATCACCAGATAACCCGATATTGCCCAGTACATCCACAGGAAAATCGAACTTGATCGGCAAGTTGCGATGAATATCGAGTACCATCAACGATTGGCTATCGCGGTCATATGAATAGGTCTGTGCGATAATGCGCGAGGTGGGGTTGGCATAACCAATGGCGACCGCCCCGATACAAATCGGCATCATGATGATAAAAAGCAACAACCATATCCGAACAATCCGTCCAAAATGCACACACACATCCTTGTTATGTTCGCCGTCTATCTTCATTGTAGGCGATTTTGCCCGATATTCACAAATGTGAACGCCAACACATTCTCATCGGCACGGCTCAATAGGCGCACACCGTGTTGTGAATTATAAAATCCGAGCGCCCGATACCGCATATCTGGATGATAATGGATGAAGGCGATGTCGGTGCTATTGTGTGACCATTTCACCCCTGTGGCATAACTGATAATCGGCTCTGGTGCGATTCCATCCGTTAAATATTGGGTCATATCGAGTATATACAGTTGTGGTGTGGATGATGTGCTAAGGTTGAAGGTGTAATAACTGACCATGCGCTCATTGGGCGACCAAATGGGGTTCACCGTCAAATTCTCTGCCAAGGGGGTGATGAACTGATTTTCTGGATGCACCAGATAATACCGATTGCTCTCTCGATGCCGATAGGGCGCCACACGAATTTGTAAATATTGGCTATCTGTTGACCAACCGACATAAACAGCACGATCTAAGCGATAGCGATTGCTATGAATGGTGGTGATGCGTCTGGTCGGCACATGAAGTGTTTGGATGACGGGTGGCTTCTCATCGGATAGGGTGGCTATCCATTCGCCATTGGGTGAAATGCTGACTTGCCTTTCATGATTATCATCAAACAAAATATCCCATGTGGATGAAGCGAAATCGTAATATTCAACCGTATTGTTGGTGAAGCCGATGAGGGCTTGGCTATCTGGAAGCCACTCCATCAGATGAAAATAGCGTCCTTTTGTTGGGATTTCCGTTGTTGTTCGAGTGCGAATATCCACCCGATGCCAACCGTTATCAAAAATGAGGAAGGATTGTTCATCAGGCGAGATGATTAATGATGATGTGTGGTTATTTTGCCGATAATACACGGGATAAAAATTCCCATCCTCCATATTCAGAATATGCACCCCGCCCATCATGAAATAACCGTCATGATGCCGACACTGAAATAACACCTTTTGGTCGTCATCAAGCCAGCGCCAATCATCTAACACCGCGCAATCTCGATAATTTTCGGGGAAGGTGATGACCCGCCCAGTGAATATATCCCACACCACGAATTGAAAATCGTTTGTCGGGATAATCATGAACCGTCCATTGCCAGAAAATGTGCCGGTTTGTTGGCGCAATAGTGGTGAACGGAGATGAACAGATAAGTTTCTGTTCACATCAAACACCGCTAAGCCGATGGTGTCGGCATGACTCGATTTGGTCTGTGCCACGATGACCGTTGTGGGGAATAACTGTCCGATGCTGATGCCCACCACAACCATCATGGTGATAAGCCATAACAGGGATATACAAGCGCGTAGCACCAGTTTTATTTGCATGAACCCAAATCCTCATCTGCTATCCACCTTCATTGTAGGGCATTTTGTGATATATTCAAAAGGATATTGGCTTATGGTTGGATACCATTTATGAACCCACATGCTTGGTTATTGCGCGTCATCTTTGGCGTGGCGTTATTATTTGGCAACGAAATTTTGTTGTGGCAAGATCCGAATTTTCATAGCATTCCCGAATGGGGGTTGTTGTTGGCGGGATACATCGCCATCAGCGCCATCCTGCTCGATTTGGCGGTGCGCTATCGGGTGAATGATAGTTATATGGCGATGCTCATGACTTGCATTGGCGCATTGCTGATCGGGCTTCTGCTTAATCCACAGGTGATGCTCGCCGATTTTCCGCGTCATTTGCTCACGCGAGTGATTGGCGCGAGTGCATTCATCACTTTGGAGATGTGGGGCTTATTTTTGGCGCTGATGGGCGGTCATATCGCCCGTTATCGGCGTAATTTTATTGGTTTTGCCTTAGCTATCGGCTTCAATTGGGGTGTTTGGGCGCGATATGCCTATAACCTCAACGGGTGGTCATCTGCATCTGCATCGGTTGGTGATATGACCCGCTTGGCGGGGATATGCCTGATGGTTATCGTGTTGGGGATGGTGGTGTGGCGCGGGCGCTATCAGACCAGCGATACACCGTTGATGTTACGCATGGGGGTTATTGAATGGTCGTTGATGGGGGTTATCCTCACGGGGATATTCCTCATTCAAGCGGTTGGAGATATTTATGCGGGGTCTGAGATTGGGGTCTCGCTGATATTGATATTCCTCTGCTGGCTCGGATTATGGTCACAACGTCCTGATAAAGGCAAAATGCTGATGGATGCCCATTTTCCGCCGATTATCCCGCCCATCGCGTGGCTGATAGGCGCATTGGGTGTTTTCATCAGTGGCACAATACTCGGTTATGGTTTGCCACTCATCACACCGAGCGGATTTAGCCAGTTGTATCTGCTGGAATTGGCATTTGCGGGCATTGGCTTCGTCTGGTTGCCATTGGTGGCATCGGTCTTAGCCGTCCGCGCCTTTGAACGACAAGCGCGTAAATTGGATGTTTTATAGAAAGAGACACACATGACACTCATCTCTATCCTCAAAGATAAACACATTGTGTTGGGGGTGACGGGCAGTATTGCCTGTTATAAATCTATCGACCTCGCCAGCAAACTCACCCAAGCGGGCGCGTTGGTCGATGTCATCCTCACCGATGGCGCAGAAAAATTTGTCACACCACTCACCTTTCAGGCGGTGACGGGCAGACCCGTGTATACCGATATGTGGAAGACCGATGGTGCAGATAGCCTGCCCACCCATATCGCCCATGTCGGCTTGGGCGAAGATGCTGATTTATTGGCGATTATCCCCGCCACCGCCAACACCATCGCCAAATTGGCTTATGGCTTAGCCGATAACTTGCTCACCGTGACAGCGCTCGCCTCGCGTGCGCCAATGGTCATCGCCCCTGCGATGGATGCGGGAATGTATCAGCATCCAACGGTGCAGGACAATATCACCCGACTAATAGAACGTGGTGGTTTGCTCATCCCGCCAGAAGAGGGGCGTTTTGCCTCTGGATTAGTGGGGGTGGGGCGGTTGCCAGAAACACCAACCCTCATTGGTCATATCCGTCGTATCATCGGGCGCGATGGTGAACTCGCCAGTCAAAAGGTGGTCATTAGCGCAGGTGGCACACGCGAAGCCATCGATCCCGTGCGCTTTATCAGCAATCGCTCTAGCGGAAAGCAAGGTCATGCCCTTGCCCAAGCCGCCGTAGATGCTGGTGCGCGAGAAGTCGTCTTGGTGACGACCGCCGACTTACCCGTGCCAGTCGGTGTTCATGCCATTCTGGTTGAATCGGCAGAAGAGATGCTCCGCGCCATTTTGCATCATAGCACCGATGCCGATTTGCTCATTATGGCAGCAGCAGTCGCCGATTTTAAGCCACAACAACGTGCCGAACAGAAAATCAAAAAAGAGAATAGCGATAAGTCCCTGGTGCTGGAATTGGGGCGTACGGCGGATATTTTGGTCGAGGTCAAAGCACAACGCGAACAAACAGGCTACCCGCGTATGGTGGTGGGATTCGCCGCCGAAAGCGAGAATGTCTTGTCGAATGCCCGCTCAAAATTAATCCGTAAAGGGTTGGATTTGTTGGTCGCCAACGACATCACCGCCGATGATGCTGGTTTTAGTGTCGATACCAACCGTGTGGTCATTTTAGATACCGAAGGTGGCATGGATGAATTGGGACTCGCCAGCAAGACCATCGTCAGCGAGCGGATTATCGCCCGTGCCGCCATGATGTTGGGCAGTGAATAAGGACAAAATACCCCAATAAAAGGGGTTTGAGTAATGTTTGTTAAGGTTTTCTAATTGCCAAGCGCACGAATTGTCATATAATGTGAATGTGACGATTTGTTATCGTCCAATTTTTCACAAGCCTAGATAAAGGAGCTTTCACATGAAAAAGATGTTTGTTCTGTCCTTGTTGTTGGGTGCGCTCATGGCACTGTTCATCCCAACCACCAGCGCCCAAATGGGAGGACCCGTTGATCTTTGCTTTGGCTTATCTCAAGCTGACTGCGCGGTTATCAATAATGCCACTGCAAATATGGCAACGGTAACATCGTTTGTTCAAACCTTCACCTTGAATGTCGAGATGAGCGGTTTTGAAATGCCCGATATGTCCAATTCGATGAGTTTCCAAGTGACAGGGAGTGGTCCCGTCAGCCTGACCAGCACTGGTTTGAATTTGAACCTGCCCATGACCGCGACCATCGGCGGTATGCCTGCAGAAGTTGGCTTCCATGTGGTAGATGATGTTGTTTATTTGGCGCTTCCAGAAGGTGTTATCGGCATTCAGGGCGCGACTGAATTAGCCGCGGCATTTTTAGGCGATACGTTGGGTAGTGCCGATGCGCTTGGTAGCATGGGTAGCATGTTAAGCCCCGATATGCTCCTCAGCTTTTTGCCTGTGAATGATTATATCACCCATGTGCGTCAGGCAGATACCTCTGTGATGGGCATGACGCTGTCGCCATTCGTCTTCTCTGCCGATATTTCGGGCATGATCAATAGCCCAGAAGTCTCGATGCTCATCAGCTCGATTGGTCCAATGCTCGGTGGCATGGGTGGCGCAGATGTCCCCGCCGAAGTCGGCGCGGCTTTACAAGCGCTTCCCACTTTGTTGCAATCGTTAAATTTAAAATTTGATGCCACACAATATGTTGGCTCAGATAATTATATTCACAAACTGACCTTCAATTTCAATTTTGCTATCGATCCGACCACATTGGCAGGCATGGTACCCGGTGGCATACCTGGTGTGACGGGACCTATCACCATGGCTATCAAGTTTGATGTGGAATTGACCGAAATCAACCAACCACAAACTATCACTGCCCCCGAAGGCGCGACGATCTTCACCGCCGAGCAATTAATGGGCATGTTGGGTGGTATGCTCCCCTGATGTTTTAAGACGACATGATAAACAGGCGTGGCGTGTGCTACGCCTGTTTTCGATTCCGTAGGCGAATCGTCACTAGGTAAGCACACAATTTTTCGACTATAATCGCACACGTTTTGTTGAATGATCGAGGATAATATGTCATGACTGTGACTGATGATACCAAACCCCGTGTGCTTGTCTCGAATTATTATGGCAGTGTGCCACCACCACCCGATGACATTGATTTAGACGATCCCGCACCTGACGATGGTATGCGCGGTCCGGGGTGTTTGATATGGGGCTTGGTGATAATTTTCATCGGCTTATTGGGCGTAATCATCGTGGTCTTAGCAGGGGCGGCGGGTTGGACAGAAGGGCAACGTGTCGCCAATATCAATGAGACCGCCACACAATCGGAATTTATCAACGAAACGTTACGGCGCATACCAACCGATGTATTCATGCAAAATGAGTATAATTTTCAATTACGGCTTAATGCGCTGGCGCAGATGACCCCCGCAGTGCCACAAGTGTCACAATTACAAATCACCGCAACGGCTCTCATCCAACAACAAATCATCAACCTCCAACTTACACAGTTGCCACAAGATTTTATGAATAATGACCGCGCTCGCATCGAACAACGCTTGAATTATCTCAATCAATTCATGCCGAATTCCTCCGAATTATTGGCGTATCAAGCCACAGCAACGGCGTATATCACCTTGTTCACACCCACCGCAACCACACAAGTCGTACAGGCAATGCCGAGTCCAACACCGCCCGTTGCGCCAACACTCAATTCGACAGGTGGTTTCGATTTGCCGAGTTTATTGGCGACAGCCCGTCAACAAATTGATTTAGGGCAACTCGCAGAAGCCTACAATACACTCGACATCATCATCCGTGTGGATGAAAATTATGAACGTGCCACCGTGCGCGGATTAATGAACCTCGTCCTCACCCGCCAAGCCCGTCCGTTGTATGCCTCTGTAGATACACTCGCCGAAGCCATTCGCCTGACCGATATGGCAGAAGAATATGGCGATATTGGTGATTTGAATTATGAACGGCTCATTGCCGGGTTATATCTGAATGTCCTCAGTGCATCCGGTTCTGGCAATCATGCCATCGCTATCCGCCGACTAGGGGAGATTTTGCGTTATCAAAACACATATAAAGGCATTAATCTGACCGAGATGCTCTTCAACGAATATGTGGCTTATGGTGATGCGTTGGTGGCGGGGTATCAGGCTTGTCAGGCGGTATCACAATATCAACAAGCCTTGAATTTATTCTATAGCGCCTCGGCAGATAGCAAGCGGAGCATCGCCCAAGCCCAATGCACCGCCAGCACACAACCGACATCCAGCGCACCCATTGGCGAAATCCCCACCTACGAGCCAATTGCCCCCTAATTGGGCAGTTCTCATAGGGCGCTCATAGAGGGTTCATCCATAATTTAGACCTGGCGATTATGATGATGGTATTATGATAAACGAACTTGGTTAGGTTGTGTTGATTCCCTCTTGAGTGGTACGAATGTGTCGTTTCCAAGTTCGTAAAAAAGTCTTCTGGAAGTGAGCTATTTTAAGCTCTTCCCTTTGTAAACTACCTGCTGTGTCCCCCCTCACGCAGGTAGTTTTTGATTCCCAAAAAAGTAATATTCAAAAAAGGCTGTTAATTTATCGCATTTTGTGGTAAAGTTGGGATAAATTTGGGATATATAAGGGTCATGAAGATTATGAATGTTGCGGTTTTACAAGAAAACCTCATGAGAGGGATTAATATCGTCAAGAACGCCATCGAGTCGCGCCCGACAATGCCCGTGTTGGGCAACATCCTCATCGAGACCGATAACTCGAAACTCAAACTCGCCGCCATTGATATGAGTTTGGGCATGGGCATCACCTGCTGGATAGGCGCGAGCATCACCTCTGAAGGTGGTATCACCTTGCCATCGAAGACATTACAAGATTTGGTCTCTAAACTCTCTCCAGAAAAAGTCGAACTTCATCTCGATGAAGCCACACAAACCGTTCATCTGAAATGTGGCTCGACCAAAGCCAATATTAAAG
>PGTJ01000037.1 GCA_002794515.1 Phototrophicales bacterium | reverse complement strand
GGGTTATCGTTTTTTGGAGGCAACATTGTCAGAATTAATCAATCTTGATGTCCCAGAGTTTGCAGTGCCAGAGGCGAATCGGATTGCGGTGAATAATTATCCCAGCCAGATGATGCCCATTCCTGCCTCGCGCATGTTTGAAATTAAGAAGGCGTTGGCAAAATACAAAGAGACCTTTGGCACAGATGCCCCTGTGTATGATGCCTCGCAGGGAGATGGTGGTGCAAGCCTCCCTGGTGTGCCTGCCAATTTATTGGAGCGTGCCTTTCAGTTACAAGTCGAACACGGCACGGCATATGATATGCCCTATGGCACAGATTTATTCCGCAAAGTGACCGCCGAACAATATTGGCAATTGAACCCCTCGACAGGGTGGGGTCCGAATAATATCATTTTTGTGCAAGGTGGTCGAGATGGTCTGAATAAAGCCTATAGCGCTATGATCGCCCTGGGGTATGGCAATGTGGGCGATGCGCTGGTCGTCAGCCGTGTCCCATGGGTGAGTTATAATTGGGGACCGTATGGCTTGGGCTTGAATGTGTTATATGCTCCTGGCAGACCCGAAGAGGGGTGGCGTTATACACCCGATAACATCAAAGCCACCGCCGATTTTGCCAAAGCACAAGGACGTAATATTGCAGGGATTGTCATCACATCGCCCGATAACCCCACTGGTCGCACTATCCCCGTAGAAGAACAAGTGGCATTAGCCAAAGTCGCGCTGGAAAATGGCATCGCCTTTGTGTTATTCGATTGGATTTATCACTGGGTGACAGATGGTGGTCATAACGACATCAATGCTGTGCTGAATGCGTTCACTCCTGATGAGCGTAAGCGCCTCATCTTTTTGGATGGCATCACCAAGAGTTTGGGCGGGTCGAATATTCGTAGCGCCCATCTGGTCGCCGATGAAGCGGTGGTTAAATATGTGAATACGGTGGCATCGCATGGTGTTGTCCCCGCATTTTATGCCCAAGCGGTGGCGATTGCCGCCTATGAAATGGGCTTTGAAAAAGCCGCAGCATCTATCATCGAGCCGTGTAAACTCAGCCGTCAGGTCATGCGCGAGGCATTAGCCAAATCGGATACACCGTATATCATGGGTGATGGCTATTATGCCTTTATTGATTGCACCCGTTACATCCAAGCGGGTGGGTATGCGGATAGCGCGGGATTAGGGTCGTATTTGGGCGAACAATTCGGCATCACGATAGTCCCTGGTGTGCATTTTTCGCAAGCAGGGGCGAATTGGGTGCGCTTCTCGTATGCGCTCCCCCCAGAACGTACACAAAAAGCCATATCGCGCTTTTATGAAGGGCTAAAAAGCCTGATTAAATAATCTATCATCACGGATGTGCATTTGTATTTGCGCGTCCGTGATTGATATATCCCAGACCCGCGCTGTGCCATCCCAACCCCATGTGAGCAGGCGAGTTTCATCAGCATTGAGCATCGCCCCACTGACTAAATTATCTTGCGATACGCGCCAAATTAATTCGCCCGTTTGTGCATTCCACAGATACGCAAAATGATACGACCATGTGACCAATTTCGTCCCATCATGGTTGATCATTGCCCCTGTGACCCAATCGGTATGACGCACTCGAATCTGTTCTGTGCCACTCATCACATCCCATATGCGGGCGGTCTCATCTGCACCCCATGTGATGAGTAAATTATCATCCATCGCCCATTTTGTGCCGATGACGAATGTGCGTGAATGACGAAAATCGCGCACACGCATCATGCCTGTGGTCGAGCTGATATGCCATAAGGTGATGGTGCTATTTGCTCCCCAACTCACCAATTGGTCTTCTCTCATGCTCCATGCGATGCCTGTCGTATCTTGTGCGAATTGATACGACCCGATTGCATCACCCCTGTCAACATCCCAAATGATTGTCTTGAGCGATTGGTGAAAAGTGAATATGCGTGTTGCATCTGTATTCCACTGTGCCGATAAAATTGGATCTGGTGTTTCGAGTGCGAATAATCCTGTGCCAAACAGCCCATCTTGAATAGCAATCAGATTGAGGATATTCGGGCTATATATCATCACAGTAGTGTTATCACCTGCCCAAATTGCATTTTGTATCTGGTCAAGATAGTATCTGTCGGTGACTTCACCTGTTATAGCATTGATTAATAATGCTGTGCCATTGGTATCCCATGCGATAATCATATTCTCATGCCATGATGCGCCCGCAATTGGATGGTTATGTGACCGTTCCCATACAATGTTGCCCGTTTGGGCATGGCTCATGCGGATTGTGCCGTCTTCAGATGTGGTCAGAATGTGACTTTCATCGGCACTCCATTGGGCGTGAGTGATGCGTTCTGTATGGAGAATGGTCAGCGATGCTGATTCTGATTGTGACAGGGTAGGGGCTGTATGGGGAAGGACGAATGAGATAAACAGACAAATCGTGAAAATCCACCGCATGATTGATGTGTCCTTGAATGTTGTACCAGTATTTACTCTACCGTACACTATTCCCAAAAAACAAACAAGGCGACTAATTTGCCCTGTCGCCTTGTTTGTCGGTGAAAATGTGAATTAGTCTTGTGTGGGGATGTCATCGTGGCTTTCCTCAGTGTGGCGTTGGCGTTTGTCGAGGCGGAAAGCGTTTGCGATTTGTTTAACCGTATTTTCGATGCTTTTTCGCTCACTTTGCGCGACAATTCGCTGATGTTCCACTTGAGCCACAAATTCATTGAGTAGGTGATTCATGATGCTTTTTCTCCTGTGTCATAATTAACCATAGTGTTCTATAAGGGGTCAAAATGGGTTATTGTGTGTCATATATATACCATATCATGATTCGCATATAAATGTCAATAGAACAGCGTTAACGGTTCATTAAGGGTCAGATATTGGGTGATGGAATATTGATTAAAGGGATAATATCAGCATGTAATGGGGCATAAATCGATTATGCCCATGATTGTTAAACAGGGGTTGTCGCCAATGCTTTTCTCATACGGGCGATTCCCTCTGCCACGCTGAATTGCGGATTGAACACCGCCGACCCCACTACAAGGATATTAGCCCCTGCTTGTGCGACACTCATGGCGGTTTGGGGATTGATGCCACCATCCACCTGCAAGCCAATATCACGGCGCAGATTGCCAATCATGGCGCGAATTTCGGCAATTTTCGACATCATTTCGGGAATAAAATGTTGCCCACCAAAGCCCGGATTGACAGTCATCACATTGACTTGGTCGACAAACGGCAGAATCGCCTCAAGGGCGAGGGCGGGGGTATGAGGGTTAATCGCCACACCCGCCATACATCCCAATTCTTTGATAGTGGTGAGTGTGCGATGTAAGTGATTATCTGCCTCGTAATGCACGGTGATGCGATTCGCGCCTGCGTGGGCAAAGGCTTCGATATGTGTTGCAGGTTCGACAATCATCAAGTGAACATCTAATGGCAACGATGTGACACGGCGCACTGCCTCGACCACCACGACACCCATCGAAATATTGGGGACGAAACGCCCGTCCATCACATCAATATGAATTAAATCTGCGCCGTTGGCTTCTGCATCTGCCACTTGTTCGCCCAACCGAGCGAAATCGGCGGCTAAAATCGAGGGTGCAAGGTGAATCACTTTGTGTATCATGTGGGGTATCCTCAACACATCCATATGCCCATATCATCATCAAATTATAACGCACATCCATATGCTATAGCCATAACTTAGGCGAATGTGGTATCCTTTAGTGGATTTATTATAGAATTGAGCATAACGCATGTCCACCACATTTATCATCTATATCGCCGTGCTGGGATACATCTATTTCACCATATTTTTTGCCAATCACACTGATTTGTATATCAGACGAATGAATTCTCACGACCATACCGACACAGCATATTTGGCAACACTCGATAACCGCCTTGCGGTGATGCGTACCCTATTATTCATCGGCGTGTCGTTCATCAGCTTATTGGTGTTATTTTTGCTTATGACCGCTTACAGTAGTGCCAATGCCGATCAACTCGCCCAAGAGGGTGTTATCATCCCCAAAATTGATGCCGTTCCATTTATGATTGGCTTGTTGCTCACCGTAACCACAACGGTAATCGCCTATCAGACGGTAGCATCTGCTTCATTTCGTATGAGGATTGCTCGGCGTATTCGCACTTATAATCCACAGTCGTGGGTGCATCAGACGGCGATTATCTTCATCCTTTTATTGCTCACGGCACAAATCATTTTGTTCATCACACAAGGTGGTGTAGAGGCGATGGCGCAGTCCATCGAAAGACAAGGCGCGAATGTTGGTGATGTATTATTTCAGTTATGGCTACAACTCATCGCCGCCTTTTTGGGCGTTGGATGGGCGATTCGGCGCGATTGGAATAGCACGTTGCATCGGCTCGGATTGCGACCGCCCACTCGTCAGGATTGGATATGGGGAATTGGTGGCGGGGTCGGTTTATTAGCATTGTTATATGTTTATGGTATTGTGGTAGGCATCATTGTTACATTGTTTTTTCCTGAACAATTCGATTCTGTACAAGCCTTGAATCGGGCGAATGATAGCATTGCATTGGCATTTTCGACATTACCACTGGCATTGTTGCTATCGGCATCGGCGGCGCTCGGCGAAGAAATTTTATTCAGAGGGGCATTACAACCGATATTTGGTAATTTGCTCATCAGCCTATTTTTTACTTTATTGCATGTGCAAACCTTGTTTTCGCCCGGTATCCTCTTATTATTTGGTGTTTCGATTGGATTAGGCATCATTCGCAATCGCGCCAGCACCACCGCGGCGATTATGGCGCATTTTATGTATAATTTCGCCCAATTGATGTTGTCTATGTTGATCATCTCAGAGGGATTTTGATTGTGTCCAAGCGATTGATGATTTGTCTATTACTCCTGTTGATAACCATCCCTATTCGTGGGCAAGAATCGCCAACACCCACACCGACACCATCTCGACCTGTGGCAACATCCACCCCGCGCCCAGATGTGCCAGATTATATCTACGATTGGCGCGAAGAGGTGCTATATCCTGTTGCCGTGTATTTCTTTTTGGTGATTGACCGTCCACTGACGGCGATTCAAGATGTGCGTTTGGTGATGATTGTTGCAGATGAAGCGACCCCGCGCATCTTAGAATTTGCCGATGTTCAGCCCGCCGCCACCGTCACCTCGCCCTTCACCGAGTTCAATCTGGTTTGGCGCGTCCCGCCAGATAATCCGTTACCCCTCAATGCCCAAGTCGAATATGAATGGCAAGTACGCCTATCTGAGACAGAAACTACCTCTGTGACGGGTGTATTTGCCTATCAACATCCCAACATCACATGGATCTTGGATAGAGATCCGCAAAATCGTCTCGATTTGCTCATGCCTCAATTGCATAATCTGACACCGACTATTGTGCGTCAACGGATTAATCCGATTATCGATCGACTCAGTCAAAATACAGGCACAAGCCAACGTTTTCGTTTTTTGCTCGAAAATCCAGATTATGTATTCGACCCATGCACCAATCAGCGCACCATAACCAGCAGGGATAATAAAATTGATGTGCCATGTGATGTGAGCATCTTGAATAATTTGCTAACACGATTGGGTTATACGCGCCTCACGAGCCAAACCACGCTATTAGACCGTATTATACCGACTATCGCTGAGGCATTTTATGCCCCATTATGGGTGAATAGTGATTTTCCAGAATGGTTCAAGCAGGGCATTTTATTGATGTATGCCCCTGGCGATAAGCAATATTTTCTGGATGCGGTCAAATCGGCATCGCGCACCAATACCTTGTTTACATTGGAACAGATGAATACATTCGATGAGGCGCGTGCGGTATTATGGCGCTCGCAAAGTTATGTGATGACGTTGTATATGGCACAACGTATTGGTTTTCCTGCGTTGTTTGATATTGCCCGTAATGATACGACAACCGCGTCTATCCCTTTTTTGCAACGCTATCAGAATGCTATGAATGCGTCATTAGACGCATTGTTGCCGACCATAAATAATTGGATATTCACCATCCAAGCCACATCTGCCGCCTCTGTGACCATTTATGGTGATCCAACACCATTCCCAAGCGCCACACCGAGCGAAACACCATTCCCACCGACCCCGACCGATACCCCCACTAATACCGCAACACCCACACCCACGCCAACGGTGACAGGTGTATTGACGGCGACACCTATTCCATCGCGCACACCAACAAACACGGTTGTGGTTACACCGAGCATCACTCCGCGCCCCGCAGGTTTTAGAGATCCTGCGCCACCATTACCGACATTGCCACGCACCGAACAACCGACCCCCTTCCCGTCAATAGAAGGGGATATTCAAGCCACAACTGATAGTGGTGTGTTGGTATCGGTCGTATTGGGTTTGGCATTAATCGGATTGTCGGTTTTATTTCTCATTTATTGGTGGACGGAGCGCAAATCATCATGACCGATAAAATCAATTTATACGCGCTATCCAAATCCGAATTGACCGATTTCATCGTGGCTTTGGGATACCCCAAATTTCGAGCATCACAAGTATGGGATTGGTTATATACCCAATATGCCACCGATTTTGAAGCGATGACCAATTTGCCCGCTTCGTTGCGCCAAGCATTGGCAGAAAAAACCCGTATTGGCATATTGACCTTATCGGCACAACAGTCTAGTCATGATGGCACGACCAAACGGTTATATCAACTGCCTGATGGTCAGCTCATCGAGTCTGTCCTCATGCCGTATGATGATGACCGTCGCACAGCGTGTATATCTACACAAGCAGGTTGTGCGATGGGCTGTGTATTTTGTGCAACGGGGCAGATGGGCTTTGCGCGGCATCTGTCTGCACATGAAATTATCGAGCAAGCTATGCGCTTTGCGGCGATGCTTCATGCTGATGGTGAGCGTCTGAGCAATGTGGTGCTGATGGGCATGGGTGAGCCATTTCATAATTATGAGGAGTCGATCAAAGCGGTGCGCTGTTTGATGGATGATTTGAATATTGGCGCACGACACATCACCATTAGCACCGTTGGGCTTGTGCCACAAATCCGCCGATTTGCTGATGAAGGCTTACAAGTGCGATTAGCCATCAGCCTCCATGCCGCCACCGATGATGAGCGCAGTGCATTATTGCCCATCAACAAGAGATGGAATTTGTCGCAATTGATGGATGCGTGCCGATATTACATCCAAAAGACAGGTAGGCGTGTCACATTTGAGTGGGCGCTCATCAACGGCAAAACCGATACCCCCGATCAGGCTCATGCGTTGGGCAAATTGCTACGAGGGATGCTATGCCATGTCAATGCTATCCCGCTCAATCCGACCGCAGGGTATGATGGAAATCCGTCGCATCCATCGAATGCACAAGAATTTGCCCATATCCTCGCCAGTTATGGTGTCGAGATGACCATCCGCGTACGGCGTGGGATAGATATTGATGCGGGGTGTGGTCAGCTAAAATCGAGCATCATCAAACGCCAACGAATTGCGATTGAATCCATCACACAGGAGTGAGTGCTATGTTTTTAATCAGTGCCAGAGAAGCCGCCAGTAAAATCACCGAAAAAATTATTGAGATGCTCGACATGCGTTATGATATGCCAACGGCAACCATCAAAAATATCGCCAAAACATCCGATGACCCCGATAACGCCATTCGCATGGCGTTGCAACAAGCGCATATGTTGATTGTAGTGATAGACCCCGATTGGCTACAACATCCTGATGAGCCAAATTTGAACCCACATGACCGCAAGGCATTGAATTTAGCCCTTCAATCGCAATTTCCGATGATGTTGGTCTTGGTGGATGGGGCAGAATTGCCCGACCCATTGCCATCCGATTTAACGGGCTTAGAAGCGATAGAGGTCGTGACGGTTAGTTCGATGTTGGTGCAATCGGGCATGAATACATTGGCACAGGTTATTGCGCCAGCCGTCAGCGATAAAAAATTCACGCCGATTATTGATACTGATGCCGTGGTGGCGGCGAGTTTATCTACAGAAGAACGTGAACAATTCCTCAAACATGAGCCGATGGTTGAAGCACAAGAAGAGGCGCTTGAGCCAGCTATCACATCATCGCGCAAATGGTCACGCAGAGCTGTTCAATTGGTGGCGTTCAGTGTGAGTTTAGTGGTGGTGGTGATAATACTCATCCTGATTTTCGCCTCGCTCAAGCGATAGGTTGTGGTGCTACAGAATACAGCACATGTGTTATTTCTCTGGTGGGTTGAGTGGGATAGTGAAGCCAAATAGTGTCCCTTCACCCGGTTTGCTCCGTACATACACATCCCCCCCATGTGCAATTGCCACCGATTTGACAATCGCCAACCCCAGCCCACTGCCTTCTGCTTTGTTGCCATCGACACGGAAAAACCGTTCAAACAAATGGGCGTGGGCGCTGAGCGGGATGCCTGGTCCGTTATCTAGCACTTCGAGGTGCAAAAAGTCATTCTTTGTATATACCTTGAGCGTGACCGCACCCCCGCGTTGGGTATATTTGGCGGCATTGCCCAAATAATTATGCAAGGCGCGTTTGAACCAGCGCACATCGGCTTTAATCAACGGAATTTCGGGTTGCACATCCAATGTCAGGGTGATGGCTTTATCGACCATGAGCATAAAACTTTCTTTGCTCACCTCGTGCAACACAGCCAATAAATTGAATTCGGTCAGGGTGAAGCCATACCCACTTTCGATATGTTCCAGATGCAATAAATCGTCAATTAACGTACGCAGGCGATCTAATCCACCCAATGCCAGATGGATAATTTCTTCTACGGCGGGGTCTTTTTGTGTGAGCAGTTTGTTCAGAGTGATAATTGAACTATAAGTGACGCTGAGCGGATTTCGCATATCATGGGCGGCGGCTTGCATGAATTGTGCGCGGGCAATTTCGGCTTGTTTGAGGTGCGTCACATCTTGCAACACAATCACCCAACCGTCTTGTTTGGGCATATCCATCAGGGGGGAATCATTAATCACTGCCGATATGAGGACGGCGATTACATGGTCGTTATCTAGTGTGACCTGAAAGGTTTTTTCTTCTTCATCAGAGGCGATATAACGCAATAAGCTATCTCGAATTCGATAGGGCAGGGGCAGTTCGCGCAAGGGTTTGCCAACTGCATTTTCACTTTTGAGCGATAACATGCGCGTGGCAGAATTGTTGATGAGGCGTACCCGCCCATCTTGGTCGGTGGCGATAATACCATCGGCAGTCGCATCTAAAATGGCAGATAGGCGTTTTTTTTGTTCGAGGCTCTCGGTATATAGCCGCGCATTTTCTAATGCCACACCCATCGTGTCGGCGACCACACGTAATACCGAGATAATTTCATCATCGAAGCTATTCGGCTTTTTGCTCATGATGCTCAATATGCCGATGATTTGCCCGCGAGCGTGCATGGGCGCGAGGGCGATTGAACGGAATTGTTCGCGCCGAAATCCGGGGACGGCATAATCTTGTGTGCCATCGAGGTTGTTATAGACCACCACATCATCTTTTTCAAACACCTCGCCTGACATGCCCATGCCCAACGGGATACGCATCGGATTAGAGACGACAAAATCGTTGATCCAACCCCGTTGTGCGCGCAGGACGAGTTCTTTTGCCTCGTGGTCTATTAGGCTGATGCCACTAGCTTCGGCATCCACAATCTCGACAGCGATTTCTAATGCCGTTGCCAACGTTTTTTCGAGATCTAAAGATTGCCCAACCATGCTGGTGACGACTTTAATCGCCGCCATCTGATTGGTGCGCCGTTTGATTTCTTGTAATAAGCGGCGATTTTCATCGCTGAGTGTGGCTGTTGTGTCCATAATATCTCACAATTGGCATCATTTTACTACTTAGAGTAGCATATCCTACAACATATTGCATGTGAATTTTATCCACATTTCGCATATTTTCGTCAACATTTGTACAGAAAGGTTATTTTAATGACTTTCCCGATAGAAATAATTCGCCAACTTTTTCCATCTATTAACCGTCCGAATGCACCCATTTTCTTCGATAACCCTGCGGGGTCACAAGTGCCACAAGGGGTGATAGATGGTTTTGCTGATTATTTTACCACGATGAACGCCAATCAGGGCGGGGCATTCGCCACCAGCCAACAAACCGATGCCATGGTGTATGATGTTCGTCACAAAGTCGCCGATTTTTTAGGTGCGACTAATCCCGATGAAATTGTCTTTGGCGCGAATATGACAACACTTGCTTTTAGCCTGAGTCGCGCCATCGGCAAGACATTGAAGGCTGGTGATGAAATCGTGCTGACCCGCATGGATCATGATGCCAATGTCGCTCCATGGTTATATATCGCCGAAGAACATAATTTAACTGTTCGTTGGGTGGATATTCATCCTGATGATTGTACATTGGATATGAATTCGCTCGAATCCGCGCTCACAGACCGCACAAAAGTGGTGGCGACTGTGCATTGCTCAAATGCCGTTGGCACACTCAACCCCGTAGCACAAATCGCGCAGATGGCGCACGCCATAGGCGCATTATATGTGGTCGATGCGGTGCAATCTGCCCCACATGTGCCGATCGATGTGACGGAAATCGGTTGTGATATCTTGTTGTGTTCGGCAT
This sequence comes from Phototrophicales bacterium, assembly GCA_002794515.1. Taxonomy (GTDB): domain Bacteria; phylum Chloroflexota; class Anaerolineae; order Aggregatilineales; family Phototrophicaceae. The sequence goes on along the minus strand of PGTJ01000037.1, from coordinate 3,298 downwards.
ATAAATTTTTTGGTCCGCATGTTGGCATTTTATGGGGGCGTTATGACCTGCTCGAATCGTTGCCCGCCTATAAAGTCCGTCCATCCAAAAATAAAACCCCGTATCGCTGGGAGACAGGCACACCGAATTTTGAAGGCATTTGTGCATTGGGTAAGGCAATCGATTACATCCAACACATTGGTGAACAATATGGGGCAGATTATGCTCATTTATTCCCACATGCAGGACGTGCAAAGCAACTCAAAATGGGCATGGAAGCCATTCGCCAATACGAAAAAACCCTCGTCTCTCGGTTATTGGATGTATTAGAAGCCACTAACGGCGTGAAAATTTATGGTATCACCGACCGTGAACGGTTGGATGAGCGCTGTCCAACGGTTGTCTTCACGCATGATCAATATACGCCGCGCCAAATCGCCGAGCATTTGGCAAAGCATCATATTTATGTGTGGGATGGTCATTATTATGCTGTGGAGATTATGAATCGGCTCGGACATAGTCAACACGGCATGGTGCGAGTGGGTTTGGCACATTATAACACCCTCGCCGAAATTGATCACTTTGGTGAGGTGTTGCGCCAATTATGATGCACAAAATTTATCGCTATGGCGAAAAATTGATGACCCGTGCCGAAGAAATTGCCAGAGAACGCGGTTATACCCATATTATTTTAGAAACATCCAGTTTTCAGGCATCAGAAATTGGGTTTTGTGGTGAAGGGTAGCCAATTCACCGTCATATTCCCCAATCGTTACGAGTCTGTTATCGTGTCTAATCACTCGTGAAGCGGAATGACTGATGATACACCATACTTGTGATAGATGTTACTATCAGAATGGTGCTGAATAGGTAAATAATCGATAGAAAGTAGGTTTATGACTTTTCAATAGGTTTTTTATGTTCTATCGTCCACATGTCTGAGTAAAACAAACTGTGTCAGTTGACATAGTATTGAAAGATGCTTGTCAGGGTGCGACGATAGGATGTTAAGCTCGGATATATCCTGAAAGGTCGCCTCGTCAAGTATCTGTCGTGGCGATTTTTTAGTTTTTAGAAAGGGTATATCAATGGCAACACAAACAACCTTAGCACCATCTGAACATAATCTCATGGAACGGTTGACCACATTTTTTACATCACGTTTGGGAGTCATCATTGTTGGTGGACTCATTGGTTTTTTGGCGGTCTTTTTACAAAATCAAGGTAATCCACCCAATATGGGGTTGTGTATGGCGTGTTTTGAACGCGATATTGCTGGGGCGATTGGATTACATCGGGTGAGTGCCGTCCAATATATTCGTCCAGAAATTATTGCCTTAGTGCTTGGGGCAATGATTTCTGCATTGCTCTTTAATGAATTCAGAGCGCGTGCGGGTTCTGCTCCAATTGTGCGATTTTTATTGGGTATTTTTGCGATGATTGGCGCTCTCACCTTTTTAGGATGTCCATGGCGGACGATGTTGCGCCTATCGGCAGGCGATTTGAATGCTGTTGTGGGTTTATTGGGGTTAATCGTGGGCATTGTTGCTGGTGGATGGTTTTTGAAAAAAGGATACACACTTGGCGACTCTCGTCAAACCCCTGCTGTTGTTGGCATGATTATGCCGGCGATTATGTTATTGTTGCTTGTGTTTTTGGTTTTGCAACCCCAATTCTACGATGGTGGACCAATCTTTTTTAGCCAATCGGGTCCTGGTTCGCTCCATGCGCCTGTGTTGTTATCGCTAGGTGTTGGATTGCTCATCGGGTTTATGGCACAACGCACCCATTTCTGTACAGTCGGACCGATTCGCAATGCTATTTTTAAGCGGGAAATGCGTATGTTTAATGGGATTGTTGCCCTTGTCGTTGTTGCATTCTTGACGAATGTCGCATTTGGGCAATTTAAGGTTGGTTTTGAACTGCAACCGATAGCCCACAGCAATCATTTGTGGAATTTTTTCGGTATGGTTTTATCTGGATTGGCATATTCATTGGCGGGGGGGTGTCCGGGTCGTCAGTTGTTTTTATCAGGCGAAGGTGATGGTGATGCGGCGGTTTTTGTGCTTGGCATGATTGTCGGTGCGGGGATTGTCCATAATTTTGCACTGGCGGGTGTGCCTGATACGCTAAATAACGCTGGTGAATTAATTGTCGGGGGACCAAACGCATATGGGCAATTGGCTGTCATTTTGGGTTTGGTCATGTGTATTGTACTTGGATTCACTATGCGCGCACGTCATCAAGCCTAGTTCAGTATTTTAGCATGATTGAGTTGAATAAAATGTGCAATTCAGTCATGCTTTTATTCATTCGTGAATCGACTGACGAATGTCACCAATTCTTTGATGCTGACGGGCTTGACCAAGACTAAATCGGCATCATTGGCTTGTGGCACATCTGCCATCATCGAATTACCGGTCACCAAAATCACTTTGCTATGATAGTGATTATCTTTGAGGTATTTCAACACCTCTAACCCCGATAGTTTGGGCATATCAATGTCGAGGATGATAATATCGGGCGGTGTTTGTTGAATATAATGCAGGGCTTCTGCGCCATCTTTGGCTTGATGCACATCAAACAATTTTCTATCGAAGGCACGTACAAAGATGTGACGTAAGTCTTCGTTATCGTCAGCAACGAGAACGGTTTTCATATCATCAATCCTTTCATTAATGAATGAAACAAATTGTAACCGTTTCATCATATTGGCGCAAGTTTTGTGTGCATATTCAATAGGCTGTCTATCTTGACGAAAGCGTGTATCGCCACTATACTTTTCATTCTGATTACAGCCGATTTTGAGCCGAATTGATTTTGAAGGAAATTCAGCATGGGTCCATTACCAAAACGTAAAGTCTCCAAGAGCCGTCGTAATCGTCGTCGCGCTCATGATTTCTTGACCTTGCCCAATATTGTCGCCGATGAAGACGGGACATATCGCCTCGCGCATCATGTGAATCCCACCACCGGACAATACAAAGGGCAACAAGTGATTGAAGTCGAAGAAGAATAATCGGGGCATATCCGATTCTAAAAACCGATAAAACCGTGCTACAATAGGCGCGGTTTTATCATTTTAATTTGGAGTAATATTGTGATTAATTGGTTACGTACAGCCTTTTTATTCCCCGGTCAAAACTCACAATATGTCGGTATGGGCGCAGATTTTTATGCTGAATATGCCATATCACGCCAAACATTTGACCAAGCCGATGATATTTTAGGCTTCAAACTCTCGAAATTGATGTTTGAAGGGGACGAGGCAACGCTCAACGAGACCATCAACACACAACCTGCGGTGTATGTATGTAGT
>PGTJ01000771.1 GCA_002794515.1 Phototrophicales bacterium | reverse complement strand
TATCAGTTGTATGCGCTGCTTAAAAACAACAAAGATGTGATTCGTTTTATCCAGGGGGATATATGAATTGGCGTGATGTTCCGCACGACACACGATTGAAAATCCTGGAAAAATACAAAGCTAATCCATCTCAACAGGCTATTGAAGATGCCGCTGCTATTTTGGGCATGAAAGCCAACACCTTGTTGCGTCGGCTTCAAGAGATGGTGCAAAACAAAAGCATTCAGCACACGACCAAGCCTAAACCCAATTTGACTGATCTATACTGGATTAGCGAGGATACCGACCAGGGCAAATGGCTTGAAGCGCTTTACAATTATGCTGAAACCCAACGTTGGGTTTCGGTGATGCATTTATGCGATATTCACGTGCCTTATCATTATCAACCTGCGGTCGATTTGGCAATTC
>PGTJ01000255.1 GCA_002794515.1 Phototrophicales bacterium | reverse complement strand
TTCACGGGCGAGCGATGCCGCCGTTTCGGAATTGAGTTCGCCCAATCCTAGTTTTCCTGCGATGACATGCCATACCTTTGGCGAAAGGCGCAATAACAAACTTTCGGGTTGGGTTTGTAAGACGGGGGCAGGCGTGGCTTGTGCTTCGATGCCGTTGGTCTCTTCTGGCAAATCTTGCCCACCACTCACCGAGACATTACCCACTGTTTCTAAACCACCAATTTGTGGCACGATTTCTTTATTCACCAATAATTCGAGCGCATTTTTGGCATCAGTGCTTTGGTCTACACGATTGGCTAAATACACCAATGCACCACGCATCGCATCTTCATTGAGCGCTCTCCATACATCAGGTGAGAGTTGGAATAAGAAGTTGCTATCTTTTTGTGCGATATAAATCAACACTTCGGCGGGCAATTCGCTGATTAGTTGTGCAGAAAATGTGCGTGGATTTTCGCCAGCAGGGGCTTGTAACACCCGTTTGGGAAGCCACACACGGTCAATTGCGGCGAGGATTTTGGCGCGTAATGCTTCTTGATTCAGCCCAAAATCGTTGGCGGCGGTGATGAATGCACCAGGCACGGTGCTGGTTGTCGATTGCAAATTGATAATTTCTGGGATGGTGGCGAGTTCCGCCTCTATCCGTTTGGTGAGGATCTCCATGACCTCTTCGCTGGTCATGCCGTTGGCTTGTGCCAAAATGAATGTTTGCGGAAATTCTATCGGGGGTAACAATTCTTGCTTTTGGGTGACTGCCGCTTGTATACCCAACACCATCAACACGACAACAAACAGGAGGGTCAGGTAACGCAAACGAAGCGCTAATGCTGTGATACGACCAAAAAATGCTTTCATGAGGGGAGAGACTCCAAGATCGATATGTGCTAAACAACTGATTTATTATACGCCCGTTATATAGGTGCGTGTCAATGAGGCTTGTTAAATTTTTCTCAAACATTAATTAAATTTTTTGTAATAATCGGAGCGGAACAGGATTTGACGGTGCAATAGGGTTATTTGGCGGTTTTTGGGGGTATAGACGCGCTATTTGCGCGCCCCCATGAATTTATTTTTTTTGACCTAACGGTATGGCGCACTGTGATACACCCACACAGCAGGACCATAGCTCTCTACATTTAACGAGACAAACGACTCGTATTCTTCTGCCACCCAACGATATAACCAATAGGCATCGGTAATCGATAAATTCACACACCCATGACTACGGCGGAAGCCAAATCCATCATGCCAATATGCCCCGTGCAAGGCACGCCCCTGATCAAAATACATCGTCCATGGCACTTCTTCGATGAGGTAATAATCATCGCCAATCACGCCACCTGTCATGTCATCACGGGTTTTGCGGAAATAGATATGATACAAGCCTTCACGGGTTTGCCACTGGGGTAGTCCACTGGCGATGAGGGTGGCAAAAATCGGCTTGGTATCTTCAAAGACGATGATCACCTGCTCGAACAAATCGATGCTAATCCAGCGTTCGGTATCAATTTCGGCGGGTCGGTCGAGTGGGGCGACTTTGCCCACATGCCGTTGGTCGATCCATTTATCGATGCCAATCTGATACCATTCCCAACCATTGACCATGACCGATGAATAGATATGAAGCAAGGTATAACGGCGGATTAATCCGTTAGATTCGGCAGGCGCGCCACCGGGCTGTTTGCTAGGATATATATTGTTCAGCGCCCATGCCACAGGATATTTAGGAAACTCACCCTTCAAGAAGATGCCACTGAAGCTCGACACCACCGCATTGGAGTCTTGTAAGACCTCTTTTCGTACCCATTCATTGGCGTTAATTCGCACCCAACCATCTTGCTCACCTAAGGCGGTGACAAAGTTGAACCCCGCCTCTTGTACGCGCACAAAATTGCCGTTGGGGGCATCGAACACCTCCATACGCCCATTGACGCGCATGTAACGGCGGTCATTGAGCAGGTTATAATCGACGGGGGCGCGTTCAAATATCGGTGGGACATAAGCCAAGATTTCATCGGCAGATAACCCATATGCTTGTGATGAAGAACATCCATCGAGGCAATCTTGTGTATGGGCAAACGACAGAGAATTGACCAACAGGCTGGTGAATAAAAAACATAACAGGGTGATTAAGTGGGCTTTTGGCATGGTGTTTTTCCTATAAAAAATTAGGACGTATCGGTTATTTGTAATTCACTTATTTTTAGGTTAACATCAAACCATTGTGCATGACAACCACGTTCACCCTACGCAAGTCTAACGATCAAACCATGCACGAATTTGTTAATTTGAATTGCCGTATTTTCAAATTGGGCTATACTTAACACTTAATCGGCGTTTTTGTATGCGTGTACCTCAGCAGGAGGATGAAATGCGTTTATCTAAAAGATTTTTCGGGCTGGTGGCGTTCATTGTGCTACTCAGCGCGACCATTAGTAGCTCTGCTTGGGCGATTGAAGTTGAACAAGGACAGCAATCGCGTTATGTCACCCCTGTTCTCATTGTCAATGTCAGCTTTATGAATGTTCGTAGTGGTCCTGGGACAGAATACGGTATCATTCTCACCGTCCCTGGTGGCACAGAATTGCCTGTGCTGGGTGTTGCACGAGATTTGGTGTGGTATCAGGTTTCGACCATTGTTGGCGCGGGGTGGGTCAATGTCGAAAATACAATCCCGCGGGGCAATTTTAGCCGTGTGCCATATGTCGCCGCGCCACCGCTCACGGTTGAAAATGTGATTGGCACAACGACCACCACCACCACCACCACGACTTCATCCACATCCACAACCCGTGCGGTTAGCATTGGCGAACGCGATTGGGGTGTTGGCATCCTCGCATCGCACTTCACCCGTACGCAACCAGACCCCAATGCCGTGACACTTGGCGAAATCATGGTAGATCCCAATGGCATTTTCCCCTTGTTAGATGCAGTGGGGAATGCGGGTTTCTTGTGGCTGAAGATAGATGTCCCCAATTTGGGCATTGTGTGGGTCGAGGGTCCAAAGACCTACTTCCGTCCATTTGCCTGTCCAGGGTCGGGTTATAGTGTGGCTATTTTCAACAATACTGTTTATCCCAATCCCGGTCCCGATGGTAGTGGCACGCTCGATGGCAGTGTCCCCTTTGCCGCGGGGTTAGAAGCATATATCATCGACACCAAAAGTGGTTTCTATAAGGTCGAATTCCAAGATGGTTCAACAGGCTGGATTCGCCCAGAAGAATTTAGCACCCGTCCGCAACTCAATAGTCCGTATTGTGATGGACGTGTGACCACCAGCACCACCAATGGCAACACCACAACCGCCACCTCTACCGGTCCGACTGTGGTACGCTCTGCGGCGCGTGTGATTATCAATACGGGCAATTTGAATGTCCGTAGCGGTCCAGGATCGCAATATGCGTCTATTGCCGTTGTCTCTGGTGGCACAGAATTGGATGTCATCGGCTTTGCGCCCGATAGTGTGTGGTATCAGGTGCGCGGTAACTTTGGCGTGGGTTGGGTGAATAGCGAATTCACCATCTTCCGCGGCAACGGCAGAGGCATCCCCATCATCCGCGATTTTGGTAGCCCACAACTTGCTCGTCCATCGGCGACCATCACCAATGCCGTGACGCTATATGCCGCTCCCAATGTCACGCTTGGCACTATTGGCGCACTATCTGGTCCGTTAGAAGTGTTCATCGTGGCGCGTACTGCGTCTTCAGATTGGGTACAAGTCGAGACTGCTATTGGCTTCGGTTGGGTGCAATCGGCGTTGGTGCGCCTCAATGGTGATTTAACCCTTGTGCCTGTTGTTGGCGGTTGATCATCATATTGCCTTAAAATAGATACCAAACGATTAACGGAGGGCGCATGACCATTGCGCCCTTTGTGCATTTGATAAGGATAAGCGTATTATGGAAAAATGGATTGCCGAAATCCGTGAATTTTATGATG
>PGTJ01000034.1 GCA_002794515.1 Phototrophicales bacterium | reverse complement strand
CAACTGCTCAAAAAACGTGATGCAAAAGTCATCCCGCACCTGAGCCAATATGCCCCTGTTTGGATTATTGACGAAAAAATCATCGCCGAAGACGAAGCCGTGCAATTCAATGTCGTCTTCATGCACAACCTGTATGGCTGGGTGAATCGGCGCTATCGGTATGATGGCTTCAATGATGTGTTATATCACAAAGGTCAAACGGTGATGGATGAAGCCGATGTGGTCGCCATCACCGAAAAAGACCCCTACATCAATGCAACGGTGGCAAATATCCCGAATGCGTATGGCGGTTAATGACCACAGATGGCGTGTTGTGCCGAATTTGGTCGTTGAATAAGCGCAATAGCTGATTTGCCACCTGTTTCCAATCATATTCACGGGCGAGATGCGCGGCATTTTCGCCCAGTTTTTGTCGTGTTTGAGCATCGGTGAGCAGGGTCAAAATACGTCCTGCTAAGGCTTGCGGATCGCGCACAGGCACAAGATAACCCGTTTCACCATCACGCACCAAAAATGCCAATCCACCCACTTCTGTGGCGATGACGGGCGTGCCAGATGCCATCGCTTCGAGTGCCACCATGCCAAACGATTCATAATCAGACGGCATAATCACCGCCGTTGCAGACGCATAATAATAAGGCAATAAATCATGCGATTTTGCCCCCATAAACCGCACCATCTCATCTAAACCGAGCGCCTTCACCATCTTTAACAAACGCGCCAATTCCGCATCGGGATCTTGTGGATTACCACCGACTACCGCGAAACATGTGTTTTTTAGGGCTTGTGGTTGTGTTTGTTGGATGATTGCCAACGCCTCTAAAATCGTATCCACTGCTTTGAGCGGTTCTATGCGCCCCACAAATAAAAGCAAATGACATTCATCATCAAAGCCGAGTTTCTGCCGTGCGATTTGCTGGGGTATCGGCTTGAATAGCTCACTTTTTACGCCAGGTGGGACGATGGCAATCTTACGCCTATCAGCATGATACAACCATAAGAGTTGATTGTATTCGGCAGGTGTGGCGGCGATGATGACATCTGCCCAATCAACGATTTGGCGTTCTGTATTGATACGCACATCGGGCAATGCCGTCTTGATGGCGCTAATCCGATTTTTCATGTGTCCGAGTGTGTGGAACATCTGCACAATTGGGATATTCCATACTTCTTTGAGTTTGTATGCCACCCACCCGCTCAGCCAATAATGACTATAAATCATGTCATACTGCACGGGATCTTTGGTGATAAAAGCAAAAACCCCTGCTGTGAATTGTGATAGATACGGATACACCGCATCAGGATCCAGAACCTGCGCGGGACCACACGGCACATGTATCACACGGACACGATCACCCAGCGACACATCCACTTCGGGCTGGTCTGGCGCAGATTTGCGCGTATAAATATCCACCTCGATACCTTGTGCGCCGAGCGTCTCGGCTAATTCGCGCACATATACATTCATACCCCCAGTCTTTTTGCCACCCAATGGTGCAAGTGGGCTGGTATGCACACTCAACATCATGATTCGTCTTACTGTCATCATTCACATCTCACAATACCACTAAAACACCACATCCAACTGATACAACGGCGCATCCACGCCGCCCATCCGATATTTATATGTCTCATTCCCCCGCAAAAAATCGAACACAGTATAACCGCGTGCGATAGCATCTTCTATCAGATACACCAACAACACAATACCTGTGCTGAGCGATTCGTATTGATACGAAAATCCAGAATTATATACCCATATCCGTTTGTCATAATCAAAATTCAAATAACTGGCGCATGGCGTACCATCGACACGCAAAAATGCCAAACGCAACCATCCCGCCTCGTGCATACGCGGAATCAACTTTTGGAAAAATGCCCGATGTTGTGAATTTTGCAAAAATTGCGCCTTGTGTGGGCTACTCGATGCCATGAGGTCAAAAAATGTTTGGATATGCGCGTGTATATCATGTTCTGCGCCGACCACATACCAATCAATTGTCTCCTCAACACCCGCTTCGGCACGGCGAATTTTACGGCGAATTTCGCCCCGTTGCTTTTTATCTAACATATCATAATAGCCGTCTGATGTCGTTGGTAACATGATATGTGGTGTGACTTCAACCTGTTTTTGGGTGATTTGACACCCTTTTGCTTGGAATAAATCACAAAAATACGTGCGTGTCGGCGCATCTGGACGCAAATTGTAAAATGATATGCCCGAAAAATCATCTCGGTGGCTAAATAAAAAGTCTGAAAATGCGTTATATACCACCACCTCATGGTCACGATGCACAATCACATCGCAATAATCGGTGACATCCAACCCGCCAATGCTACATAACAACCGATTATCATCTAAACACATGGGCATTAATCCAACCAATTTGCCATCATCCGTGCGCGCAGTGATGAGCCATAATTGACCAGTCCCATAAACATCCCACCACGTTGCCAAAAATTCCCATGTGCTAAATGGTGTATTCCCCCCGCTATTTTGAACCAAAGTGTTCCATTCGGGACGTAATGCCTCGAAAATTGTCGGCTCATGATGTAATTCGATTTTCACTCGTTCGCTATCCTTGTTGATAAATGACAACTCGCTGATTATATAGACGCACTAGGCTTATCATTTCTCACTTATGCACATTATGTACTTTTTAGATTAGAAGAAGATTGGCGTTTAGGCTTTCTTTTGCCCCAAATCCACTTTTCTGGGATAAGCCTCACGGTCATATCATCATTCACAATGATTTGACACGACAACCTCGGATACCCAAATCGATTGCCAATTTTATCATGCCAATGTGTGGGCACAGATTCACCCTGCTCTATCCACACCCCACAAGTGGCACATAAGCCCCTGCCACCACAATTGATGCGTTTGGGAATAGGTGCATATGGCGACATCCCTTCACGCAATAAAATGCGTCGTAAGTTCACCCCTCTATCGACTTCGATAACCCATTCATCATCAACATCAGGATTATCTGTATTTTTAATGACTATACGAATTTTTTGTCGAAGTTGACTACCCATTTATATCCTCATCGGCACTAAAAATCCATCACGATATGCCATTTTCACCGTCTCATCTGATACCCCCATATCTCGTGCTTGGGTCATCGTAAATCCATCAGGATACGTTTTGATCACCTGCTCCAACATGCCCAATGGATGATATGCCGCCCAAAAATCGTTATACACACCCTTATCGGTCAAATAGCACCACACGGGCAATTGATAACGGGTGTTTTCATCGATGATTGGGTGTTGATAGCGCATGGGTGACACAACTTTGGCGTTCAAAATGGCATCGGCATAGGCATTCAATTGGCGCTCGGTGGAATAATGTGCATGAATATATGCTAGTGTATCGGGGCTAGTGCGCCGTTTTTCGTTGAGGATTTGGGCAATTTTCATCGCCGCGCTTTCAGCATCATCATAATCCACCTTATCTATCAGATGTTCGGGCAATAATTCCCGATGAGTGGCTATCCGCGCCACCACCGATGGTGTGCCACATCCCAACGATTCGTATACCGCATTACCAAACGACTCCGGAAAACTGCCTAAGGAGACCGTGACATCACCCAAACTATAATATTGAGGCATGAGCGGTTGCGGAATCCACCCATGAAACACCATATTATGGTTTAATCCATGCGATTCTATCGCCTGTTCGATGCTGACATAAAATTCGCTCAATTCGGGTGTCAGTTGCAAATCGAGCCATTTTGGCGCGAGCGCCAACAAATCCACAAATCCATATTTATGGACGAGTAAATCCACCACAGCTATCGTCTGAAAAATGCCTTTGGTCGCCTCTGGACGGTGTGGATGCAATAACACAGGGCGGTTTTGTGGATGTATGGGCAGATAATCATAAATTTCTTTTGGCGGGGTATAGGTGAATGTTGACCAATCTAATCCGTTATGGATGATAATCGCCCGTTCATCAAATTCAGGGAAAAAACGCCCCACTGTCTGCTGATAATACTGATACGAATACTCAGATATGAGGATCAACCGATGTGCATTCGCCAAAAATCCACCTAAAATCGTCTCTGGATACACATTATCGCGCAAGGATACCACCGTTGGGATATGCTGATAAACATAGGGCAACAAAAATTCACCATCGTGCATATAAAAACGGTCAGCATAAACCAGATAATCGCCCATATCTTGGATGATGTTGGCTAAATCATGAGCGGTGATGCCATACGGTTGTGGAAAGGGTTGCTTGAATCGTAATATCGGCACGACTTTGACCTTATCATGCCAATAAAAGGGAATGCTCGACTCGGCTACTCGTGTACATAAGACGCTCACATCATGCCCCATCTGCCCTAGATGAATGGCAATCTGTTGCAAGTGTTTAGGCGCACCACCCATCACCATGCCAGGGAATAAGGGGTTGATAGAGAACATCACGATTCGCATTTTAGACTCCTTTTTGTTATCTTGGTTGTACCCGATTTTGTCAGGATGTGCAAACGATGAGTAACCCACCCATTGATAGTCAAATCACCTTTATCTACACACCCAACCTCGCCATCAGTGCCGATTTTTATGAACGCATCATGGGGCTACCCTTGTGGCTAGACCAGACCACTTGTCGGATTTATCGGCTCAGTACAAATGCCTTTTTGGGTGTATGCCAAATATCCGCCTCGTCTAAAGGTCAATTCATCGCCCCGCCCGCCAATCTGATCATCACCATCGTCACCCAACAGGTGGATGAATGGTATCATACCCTGTCGGCACGCGGTGTCGTATTCGATACACCACCCAGTTATAACCCCCAATATCGTATTTATCATTGTTTTCTGAAAGATCCAAATGGGTATCTGATCGAAATCCAACGCTTTGAACACGATTTGCCACCTGCCCCTTAATTTATGAATAGAAAATCGTGCAAAAGACTTCATATAGGCTTATAATAGACGCAATATCAAAATGTCCCAGAATGGTTTATCTTGTGATGATGGATTTGCCTTTATTCCCACTGAACACCGTCTTATTTCCGGGTATGCCGCTCAACTTGCATATCTTTGAAGAGCGCTATAAGTTGATGATGAATGAGTGCATCGAAAAACGACAACCGTTTGGTGTGATACTCATCAACAATAATCAACCCGACACATCACGCCGTGTCAAGACATCGCTCATCGGTTGTACGGCGCAAATCAGCCAAGTGCAACCCCTACGAGAAGGGCGCATGAACATCTCGGCGATTGGGCGAGAACGCTTCCGCGTGACTGAATTCAAATATGACCGCCCATACCTGTATGCCGATGTCGATTTATACCCACTATTGGCGAATATCAACAGCCAAACCATCAATAATATGCACAAACTCAAAAATAAAATTCAGACCTACCTCAAAATTCTCGAAAAAGCGGGGCAACTCAATTTTAATCTGGCAATGCTCCCCAATGACCCCACGACACTGGCTTATTTCGCATCAGTATTGTTGCAGATCGAACCCATCCACAAACAACCCCTGCTCGAAACAGAAGATTTATCAACAATGGTCGAATCGCTCCTTGTGCATTATCGTCGTGAAGTCGCCTTGCTCAATGTTATGCTTAATCCGCCCGAAGATGATGGTTTTCGAGGCATTTTTTCGCTCAACTGAACAGGATCATTCATGTCACAAAAATTTACCCCTCTGATGAACGCCATTAGTCATCGTCAAGCAATGGTGCGAAATTATCTGTTTTCAGAACGCAATCAGCTTCATTTTGCCTATCAACACCTGCAAGATGCTGTTTATAGTTATGTCAAGGCAGGCGGAAAATCGCTCCGTCCCGCCGTATTGATGTTCGCCTGTGGGGCAGTCGGTGGCGATGACCAAACGGCTATTCCCGCCGCGGCAACAGTCGAGTTATATCACACCTTCACACTGGTGCATGATGACATCATCGACCGTGATGAACTGCGACGTGGTGTGCCAACGGTACATCACGATTTCGCCACACGCGCCAAAAATGAGATGGGGTATAACCCCGCACAAGCATCTCATTACGGCTTGACTATCGGCATTTTGGCGGGCGATATGCAACAAGGATGGGCGGCATCGCTCCTGCCCGATTTGCATTTCGTCTATGACCTGCCACCACAATTACCCCTGGTGTTATCGCGTGAACTCTTCAGGACGATACAAACCACTTTAATCAATGGCGAAACGGTGGATGTGTTACAATCGCAAACACCATTCGATAAAATCACCGAAGCCGATGTCTTGGATATGCTGTGGCAAAAAACAGGCGTGCTATACGAATTTTGTGGGCGTGCGGGCGCGGCAATTGGTCTCAAACATCCACATTTAGACCATCCGCTCATCCATGCGATGGGGCAATTCGCGGGCAAATGTGGCACAGCATTCCAAATTCAAGATGACATCTTAGGCATCACTGCCGATGAAGCCAAATTGGGCAAAAAAGTTGGGGCAGATATTATCGAAGGCAAGCGCACCATCATCGTCCTCCATGCCTTGCCACAAATGAACGAGGCAGAACGAGCATTTGCGCTATCTGTGTTGGGCAACCATGACGCATCATTGGATGATATTCATGAAGTGGTCGGATTGCTCAAGAAATATGGTGGAATCGCCCATGCCAAAAAATTAGCAGAGGGATATGTCCAAGAGGCGCTGACGCACCTCGCACCATTGCCCGATTCAGATTATAAACAGTGGCTTATGCTATGGGCAGATTACATCATCGCCCGTGATTTATAACATGTGCTTTCGCCCCAAAATAAGTGATGTTGCATATATCCATTTTAGACCAATCGCAATTTGTAAAAAATTGGTTTAAGCGATAAAGTGAATAATGAACATATTTATCGGTATAAGGGCGCAATCAACTGCGCCCTTGTCGTGTCCGTTGAAAATGGATAGAGGTGTTATGTGAATAGTTTTGTCATCTGGAAGCGGATGATGATGTATTTGAAGCCCTATGGCAATTGGGCGTTTTTGGCGTTTGGGGCGTTAATCCTCAGCAATGTGTTGGTGATTATCATCCCGACCATTTTGCGCGATGTGATTGATATTGGCATCATTGGCGAGATGCCGTTGGCTTATGCCACCCCCGACATCCTGACTCAGCCATTCACCGACTTAGGCATGACCTATGGCAAACCCGATTACATGCTCATCGCGGGGTTGCTGGTGGTCGGGTTGGGTGTATTACGCGGTATCACAGGCTTTTCATTCCGCTATTTTGGCGAGAAATTATCGCATTTCATCGCCTACGACATCCGCAATGAGGTCTATAACAAAGTCCAAAATCAGTCATTCACCTATCATGATGAATCGCAAACAGGGACGATTATCACCCGCGCCATCAGTGATGTCGATGAAATCCAACGGTATTTCGCCTTTGGTCTGTTAGATGGATTGAATACGGCGCTCTTGGTGTTGGGTGTGAGCATCATCATGTTCATCACCAGCCCGATTTTAGCGATTATCAGCTTATTACCGCTCATCCCATTGGCATTTTTCTCGCGCAATTTTGCCCTATTCGTAGACCCCGCATGGCGTGGCATCATGGAACGCCTACAAAAATTAGGCAACTTTTTACAAGAGAATGCCACTGGTGCAGAGGTGGTGCGTGCCTTCACCCGCGAAGAATACGAAATCAATAAATTCGCCACCGAGAACGAAAAATTATATCATGACCACATTCGCCTAATCGATAAATGGGCGACATACCTCCCTATCAGCGCCTTCATCATCGCCTTTTCGACAGCATTGGTGCTATTTTTCGGCGCACTGATGGAACAAAGGGGTTGGGGTGGTGTGACGGTGGGTGTTGTGGTGGCATTCAACGCCTATGTATTTTTAATCGCCCAGCCCATTCGTTTTTTGGGATTTGTGATTTTGCTCATCACACAAGCGATTAGCAGTGGAAGACGTGTATTCGAGATTTTAGACGCGCCAGAACTCATCGCCGATAAGCCCGATGCGCTGGTGTTGGATGATATTCAGGGCATTGTGCAATTCAAAGATGTGCATCTCACTTATCCGAATACCACACAACCCGTTCTGAAAGGGATTAATTTCACCGCACACCCTGGCGAAGTGGTGGCGATTGTCGGCGCGACTGGTTCGGGCAAAAGTTCGCTGGTCAACCTCATTCCCCGTTTTTATGATGTGACGGCTGGCTGTGTGACTATTGATGGTCACGATGTGCGCGATGTGAAATTATCCAGCATCCGCGATCGAATCGGTGTGGTGTTGCAATCATCATTATTATTCTCGGCGACCATCCGCGAAAATATCGCCTATGGCAATCCGAATGCCACCGATGATGAAATTATCGCCGCGGCAAAAGCGGCAAACGCGCATGGCTTCATCACCGAATTTCCAGATGGTTACGAGACACGGGTGGGCGAGCGCGGTGTCACGCTGTCTGGTGGTCAGAAGCAACGGGTGGCAATCGCACGGGCATTGCTGATTAATCCACGCATCCTCATCCTAGACGACTCGACCAGCAGTGTCGACACCAAAACCGAGTATGCCATCCAACAAGCATTGAGCATCATCATGCGTGGACGTACGACATTCATCATCGCTCAACGCCTGAGCAGTGTGAAAGATGCCGACCAAATTTTGGTGCTAAAAGATGGTGAAATTATCGAACGTGGACGACACGAACACCTCTTATCATTGAATGGCTATTATGCCGAGACATATCGTTTACAATTGGCAGATCAAGAAAAAGTTCGTCAAGAATTATTGGCACTGGGCGAAATTGTGGCAGAAGATGATACAACCGAAAACGTGGATGTGCGTTTGGCAACCGATGAATTTCGCGCCATTTTAGACCAAATCGGGGGTGATTAATCATGGCGATTGCCCAAAAAATTAATCGCAAAGACAAAAATGTGAATATTGATGACATCGAGGCGGCGAGTTTTGATTGGGAAGTGACCAAACGCCTTGCAGGATACCTCGCACCTTATAAACATAAGATTTATTGGGCGATGGTCATGGCGTTACTTAGCGTGCTATCCACTGTGGCGGGTCCGCCGATAATCGGTTGGGCGGTGGATGAAGGCGTACAAAAGCGCAATTTGCTGTTGGTGGCGGTTGGTGTACTTGTGTATATGGTCATACAAGGGCTTGGCGCGTTAGGCTTTCGGATTCAAGTCATGTTAATGTCCGAAGCAGGGCAACGCACCATCCAAAAATTGCGAGATGACCTATTCGCACATATCAATCATTTGTCCATCAGTTTTTTCTCGAAATACGAGACGGGGCGGCTGATTGCCCGCACCATCGGCGATGTGAATGTGTTGCGCGAGGCAATCAACTGGGGGATTGTCGGCACATTCCGCGATGCGCTCACGCTCATCGGCATCATCCTGACGATGGTGGTCATCAATTTGCCCCTGACGATTGTCTCGCTGGGTGTGGTGGTCGTTTTGGCGGTCATTGCCAACATCTGGCGCATTTATGCCCGCAAAACCTATCTGCGTGTAAGAGAGACCAACGCCAAAGTCAATACAGAATTAGCAGAGGCATTCAATGGTGTGCGCGTCACCCAAGCCTTCGATAGACAAGCACACAATTATAAACGCTTCACTGATGATATCGATATGAACAACCGCCAATCGAATGTGAAAGCAACATTGGTGGCGGCGAGTTTCTTTTCGAGCATCGAGCTAGTCGGTGGTGTGGCTACGGGTGTGATGATTTATGTCGGTGGCATGTTGGTGTTGAATCAAGAATTATCGATTTTCACCCTGTTGACCTTCGTCTTATACATCGACCAGCTCTTCTTCCCCATTCGGATGTTGGCACAACGGTATAACTTATTCCAATCGGTGATGGCGGCAGGCGCAAAAATTTTCAATTTATTAGATCGACCTATCGAAGTCCAAGATGCACCAAATGCCCCTGCCCTGCCTAAAATCGAAGGACATGTGCGTTTTGAGGATGTCGCATTTTCATATGATGACGGCAGTGATGATGGCGTATTGCATAATATCAGCTTGAATATCCCCGCAGGCACAACCGTTGCACTCGTTGGTCATACAGGCGCAGGTAAATCCACACTCATCAAATTGCTCATGCGCTCCTACAATACCAAACAAGGACGCATTTTGATTGATGGACACGATATTAGCCATGTCACCAAAAAGAGTTTGCGAAGCCAAATGGGTGTGGTCTTGCAAGAGACGCACCTGTTTTTTGGGACAGTAATGGACAACATCCGTTATGGTCGCCTCGATGCCACCGACCAAGAGGTGATCGAGGCGGCAAAAGCCGTTGGCGCAGATGAATTCATTATGCGACTGCCAGAAGGCTATCATACCGAAGTGCGCGAAGGGGGAGCATTGCTCTCTGCCGGTCAAAAACAATTGCTGTCGTTTGCTCGTGCGCTATTGGCAAATCCGCGCATCCTCATTTTGGATGAAGCCACCAGCAACATCGATACACAAACCGAAAAACTCATCCAAACTGCGTTGGGGCGTTTGCTCAAGGGACGCACCAGCTTCGTCATCGCCCACCGTCTGAGTACCATCGTCAACGCCGATATGATTGTCGTGATGGATCATGGTCAGGTGATAGAAGTCGGCACACATCACCAATTATTGGCAAAAGGGGGCATGTATCGGAGCATGTACATCATGGCACATTAAGGATAACATCGATATTGTATCATCTATCCCCAAATTTGCGCCAAATCGAGGACGAAATTGGGCAAAATATCAGGTGCGCTGAGCTGTCCTTCGATATGAAATCGTTGGACAGCCATGCTATCGGCAGTATATATCGAGGCACGTTTGTGTATCGGGTCGATGAGCCATATCACTTTGACACCATTATCAAAATCGATGAAAATTTTCTCTTCAACATCAAAAAATAAATCATTAGGAGACAACACCTCAATAATCAAGTCAGGAATGAGGCTTAAAGGTCTTGAACGGTAATCTGGTTGACCAGCAATATACGCATCATATCGCGCTCTGGTGAAAATCATCAAATCTGGTAGGCGCGAACCTTTGACCCAATTGGGGTTATCTTTTTCGGGCAAAATAAATGTCGCCTCTGAAAACACTTCACCAAGATTGGTTTTTAATAGATAAGCATCTAAAATACGGAATAATGTACGAATGATATAAAAATGGTCAAATATAGTAGGCATCTGCTTATACTTATCTATCTTTCTCCCGTTGATAATCTCAAACGGTTGTTCATAACTCAGACGCATAAAATCGTCTAATGACATACCATTAGAAACATCAACCGGGTTAGATGGATTGTTTATCATGGGAAATTGCCTCATCTATCTGCTTTGTTGTAGTATAACACATGTTGTATCAGATGGCTGGCATCCCCCCACCAACCATCTGTGGCGGTTATTTATCTCGCGTGATGGCAAAACCACTCATGAATTGTTTTTGTAACAGCACAAATAAAAAGAGCGGTGGCAACGAGGCGATAATCCCCGCCGTCATCAGCAAACCGAAATCGCTATTTTGCCCCGATAGCGCCGCTCGTCGCACACCAACTTGAATCAGCTGATCGGGCGAATTGACATTATTAAATATTACTTGGGGCCAAATATATTGATTCCACATATAGATGAACTGAATCAGT
Organism: Phototrophicales bacterium; assembly: GCA_002794515.1. Classification (GTDB taxonomy): domain Bacteria; phylum Chloroflexota; class Anaerolineae; order Aggregatilineales; family Phototrophicaceae. Next base: position 2,412 of record PGTJ01000034.1, on the reverse strand, counting down.
GCCATCGCCATGATCACATTCCACGACATGGGGATGAGGATGCTGACAAAAAATCGCAATGGAGATGCACCATCTATCTGCGAGGCTTCTGCCAACTCTCGCGGGATATTGCTGAAATGTTGCCGAAACAAAAATGTGCCAAATGCACTGGCGATGAATGGCATGGTCAACGCCAATTGTGGATAATTCCCCGACCAATTCAAATCTGCCATCAAGGTGCGAAGGGGTGTGAGGATGATTTCGGTGGGCATGAGCAACGTGAGCAAGATGAAGAAAAAGACGATATTTTTACCCGGAAATCGGAAATACACAAAGGCGAAGCCTGCTAATAATGATAGTCCCGTCTTGCCGATGACCACCACCAACGCCACAATCACCGTGTTGCTGATGAGGCGGGCAAAATTATGACTACTGCCCTGCTGAGCCGATACACTGGTCGCACCACCACCGACCTGCAAATCGGGATCGGGCGCGCCAAAAAGCACGCTGATATTGGTGAATAAATCATCACCAAACGGCAAAAACACAGGCGCGAGTTCAAACGATTCTTGCAGATTGAGCGTTGATAAGCGCACTGCCAACAATGCGGGAATGCTCACGAAAAAGCACGCCAATATCAATAAAATGTGGGTTATCCACCGCATTTTGGGTCTTGGCATCCCATTTTTAGAGACTTTCACCATCGTCAGTGTGCTGGTGCTGGTGATTGTCGAGTATATCTCAGATTTTGGCTCATTCATGGCTTAATCTCCGCTATAAGTCACACGCCGTTCAACAAATTGGAATTGTGCGATGGTGATTATCGCCACAAGTACGAATAAAATCACCGATTGTGCCGCCACATTGCCAATTTGGGCGCTGGTCGAGAGCAAATCATCATACAATTTATAAATGAGGACATTGGTCGCCCCTGCCCCATCGCCCATTGGCGGACCGCCTTGTGTGAGCGTCTCGACCACACCATAAATGCCATATACCCCAAATGTGATGTTGGTGATGAGCAAAAAGAAGGTGAATGGCGAGAGCAACGGAAAAGTGATGCGAATAAATCGTTGAACAACATTCGCTCCATCAATCTGTGCCGCCTCGAGCAAATCTTTGGGGACATTTTGCAATCCCGCAATGTAAAACAAAATGTTGAAGCCCAACGCATTCCACACCGACGCGAGGATAATCACAAACGGCGCGAGGTTGGGGTTGCCTATCCAATTTTGTGCGCCACCAATCGCCCAACCCAGATAATAATTGGCGAAGCCATTGGGGTCATTGCGAAAGATGGCGATGAATATCACCGCCGTCACCACAGGCGATACCGCATAGGGCCATATGAGCAAAGTACGATACACACTCGCACCCCGTATCTTCTGCGATGCCAGCAAGGCTATCATCAATCCCAAGATCATGCTGAATACCACAATCCCCGCCGTGATGAGGAAGGTGGTGATAAAACTGCCACGATACACAGTATCATTGATTAAATCGGCATAATTTTCTAAACACACAAAACTAGATGCACGCCGTCCCCGTTGGCGCGTCAGGGATTGCATAGCAATTTGCACACTCGGATAATACAAAAACACCACAAGGCTGATGATGGTCGGCATGAGGAGTGCCAACGGGGTCAACCATCCCTTAAAATAGCCGCCCCCAAACTCGGCTTTGCCCTTGCGCTGAAAGACAATCGTCCATATCGGCAATAGCACTACCAACGCGCCAATGCCCGTCATCACCAAACCCGCCTGATAGGTATAAATATCCACATCGGCGGTCAAGGTGCAATGTTGCAAGGGATAATTGAGTAACTGTCCACCAATAGCACCCATCACCCCACCCAACACAATGGCTATCAACAATTGGCGCAAAACCATTGGCTGAGATAGTCGCCGCCATGTGCTGAGTTGCAATAGGCGGTTATCACCTTCTTGTAGGATGATACCCAACACCAGCACCGTTATTACACCCAAAACAATGCTATCAAACAGATATGCCCCGATTTGGTTATAAATCACCACCACAATCACACCCACAACCATCCCTTGAGTGGTGATTTTCGGAAATTTCACCCAACCATTGGCACTAAGCGATACGCAAAATGTCATGATTGCGCCAAAAATGCCCCCTATAACCAGCGATTGCATGAGATGTTCTGCTGGCAGTGTTTGATAATATTGGATGATGATTTGCACTGCCTCTGGGATGGTGGTCACTGCACCTAGCAAAAATTGCCATAATGTGGCTAATCCACCTGCTTGATTGATGAAAAACCATAAGATGAATGCCAATAGCCCCACAGCTATCAACGGCTTCCAAGCCCGCCTCATCCATATTGGCGCAATATCCATAAGCGCACCTCGTTTGTATCATCTAAAAAATGCGGGAACGACATCACTATGTCGCCCCGCATAAAAAATT
>PGTJ01000584.1 GCA_002794515.1 Phototrophicales bacterium | reverse complement strand
CAACAACCCGCTCACATCGTAGCCCCATTCTTGTAATAAGATGACAATCCCCAAAGACATGATGAGCAGTTTTGCCCCCACGCGCAAAAAGGGCAAAACGCGCTCTTCGATGGCGAAACCTGTGATATTGGCGATGCGTAAGCTGGATGGGGCGATGACATCGACCAATCGATAGATGAAGATCAATATCGATACAATCACCAACAAGCGGGCGATGATGAATGCGAGGTTATTGATGCCCTCGGTTGTTGGGATGATCTGCACACTGATGCCAATGGCGAGGGCAATAGAGAATAACCGCATGGGCGCAATGAGCAAGTCGACCACTTGGTCATCACTTTCGTAACCACTACGCCTACTCAATTGGCGTAAGGGGCGCAAAATGAGCCATGTCAAGATGCGACGCAATAAGATGATGAGCAAAATGGCGATAATAACAACCGTGACACGGGCGACCAGTTGATATAAGTCATCTGGAATTTGAGATAACAAGTCATTAATCGTCATGCGGTGTGGTATGTCCTTTCGTGATTACAACGATTTCGGGATGCTATGAAAACTTTTTTCGGCTTTTCGGCGTTTATAACCAGTCGGCGATTTTGGCGGATGTTCGGTGTAATAGGTGATAATGCGTGCTAAATATTCGCGCAGGGGGGTGTAGCTCATGCCCAATTCGCTTTTGCTCAGCGTGTTATCTAGTTCAGACATCCACAATTCGCTGAATGGCGAACATTCGGGCAAAAAGCCATTGGCTTCTAATAATTGCCGTTCCACCACTTGGATATGCGGTTCTAAGCCCATCAATTCCCCGACCATCATCAAAAAGTCGTGTAGGCTGATGGTCTCATCTTGCGAGATGTTATAGGCTTTGCCTTTGCCCATGCCTGTATGGATGAGCGTCATGACGGCATTGACCACATCTCCCGTGTACACATGACGTAATGGGTAATTGGGTGCATCGGGGACGAGGATGGGTCCGCCATCTTTGATGCGGAGCATGTAGT
>PGTJ01000576.1 GCA_002794515.1 Phototrophicales bacterium | reverse complement strand
GCTACATTCATCATAGTTAATTATCGTCCTCACGACTCAGGCGGTATCCCAAACGACGCAAGAGGGGGATATTGCTCCGCCAATCTTTCAATACTTTGACATGCAAATCCAAATAGATGCGTGTGCCTGTGGCTTCGCTTAGGGCTTGGCGGGCTTCGACACCGATTTGTTTAATCATGTTGCCATTTTTGCCCACCAAAATCCCCTTTTGCGATTCGCGCTCGACATAAATGGTGGCGTTGATATAGGTCAAATCATCCGACCGTTCTTTATATTCCTCAATTTCGATTGCCACCGAATAGGGGATTTCTTGTTCTGTATTTTCGATAATGCGCTCGCGGATGATCTCTGCGGCGATGAAGCGCATATTCACCTCGCTCACTTGATCGGCAGGATAGTAGCGCGGACCGAGTGGCATGTGTTCGATGACAATATTGAGCAGGTCATCTACACCTGCGCCAGTCATGGCGCTGACGCGCATCGCTTGCAGATGCGGGATCAAGTTGGTATGAGCGGTCAGATCGGCATTTTGCCCGATTAAATCGGATTTATTCAATACTAAAATGACCGGGGCATCATCGCGCAGGCGCATGAGTGTGTCGGCAATATACATATCACTTTCTTGTGGGGGGGTACTCACATCCAGCACCCACAAGATGATGTCGGCATCTTTAATGGCGTATTCTGCTACTTCTATCATGTATTCGCCCAATTTGTGGTGAGGGCGGTGTAACCCTGGCGTATCGATAAACATCACCTGACCATTGTCTTGGGTATAAATCCCCAATTGGCGCTTGCGTGTGGTTTGTGGTTTGTTGGTGACGATGGCGATTTTTTGCCCCAAGATACGATTGATTAGGGTCGATTTACCGACATTTGGACGACCCACCACCGCGACAAATCCAGAACGGTGGTCGGGCGGTAGGTCGTCGTTAAAAATATCATCAAGGTCATTGCTCATGCTTCGGGTTTCCAATCTTCTAGGTGGTCAAATCTGGGCAGATAACCCAGTAAGCGGGATGGTAGGGT
>PGTJ01000471.1 GCA_002794515.1 Phototrophicales bacterium | reverse complement strand
TACCACATCATTTGCAGATTTCGACATTATTTTCCTCCAAAAAGTAAATATTTATCAAATTGTCGCCCATAATTGCTTGAGGTCATGATAGATGTTATCGAGTGTGTCGGGGATGATGCGCGTATTCCCAACAACACCCATAAAATTGGTATCACCATCCCAACGGGGGACGATGTGAAAATGATAATGTTCGGCGATTCCTGCGCCTGCCGCTTTGCCGATATTCGCGCCCAAATTAAACGCCTGTGGACGATAGGCTTCTCGCAAGACGCGCAGGGCTTTATTGACCATCTGCATCATATCGAGTAGGGCTTCTGGGGGCATATCCTCTTGAGTGGGGATATGGGCATATGGCACAATCATCAGATGTCCGTTGTTATAGGGGTAACGATTGAGGGTCACATACACATAATCTGACCGCCCAATCACATGCTCGGCAGTGTCATCTGCCAAAATTTTGTTGCAAAACACACATCCTTCTATCGGTTTCTTTTCACCTTTGATGTATGCCATGCGCCAGGGGGTATATAAGTGTTCCATCAAAAACCTCTAAGTGATTCTTTTCTCATGATTATAAAACACGTCAGGCGCAATAAATAGACCGATATGGGATTGATTAACCGAGATAAGTCTTGTATGATATGCCTCCATAGTGGGGCGGTTAGCTCAATTGGCAGAGCATACGCCTTACACGCGTAGGGTTATAGGTTCGAGTCCTATACCGCCCATCAACAAAAAACACGGGAGATTATCACCTCCCGTGTTTTTATATTCAAAAGCATTTTCATTCGATAAAATTTTTTTGCACGACTAGCCTAAATTGCAAAAATGCGCTATGCTATATTACAAACGGTTATAAGGATGTTTGAATATGGTAATGACAGGACAACGCGCACAAAGCATTTTAGTGATAGAAGATGATGAAGATACCGCCGAGATGGTCTGTAACCTCTTAGAGACAGCCGGCTATGAGGCGGTTGCCGTTGGGCAGGGCAGTGAGGCGCTAGACGAAATTGCCATGATAGCCCCCGATTTAGTGTTGTTGGATATTCATCTACCCGATATAAACGGCTTAGAAATCCTCAAGAAGGTGCGCTCACATTCGTTCTTGCCAATGATCGTCATGAGTGGTTATGAGCGTGACCGCGATCGGGTGATTGCCCTTGAAGCAGGCGCAGATGATTTTATGGCGAAGCCTTTTGCCCCAGATGAATTGGTGGCACGGGTAAAAGCCTTGTTGCGTCGTGTGGATTGGACACCCAAACCAGAGACGCAAATCACTGTCCGTAAATTAGAATTGAATTTACCACGTAGGCAGGCAACGATTAATGGCAAGCGCCTGAGCCTCACACCTATAGAATATAATATCCTGCTCACCCTGATGCGTCATGCAGGCAAGGTGATTAGCCATGATGAGTTGTTACAAGCCGTTTGGGGAGATAGCTATCGGGGTGATTATTCGGTGTTGCGGGTGAATGTGTCGCGTTTGCGTCAGAAACTCGAAGAAAATCCACGTCGCCCAACATATATTGTCACTGTCCCCGGGCGTGGATATTGGATGCCCACAGGTCGTTGAGCCAAAATATAGATTATTTGGGCGGATTGTGTTACCCTTAATTCATTCATTTTATGATGAAGAAAGGGTTTTATTGTGTTCGCTGATGATG
>PGTJ01000676.1 GCA_002794515.1 Phototrophicales bacterium | reverse complement strand
GTGCAGGGACAGAAGAAGCCTATTCATCGGCAGAATATTTGCGCGCCGTCAGCTTGGATGATGAGGGCGCGGGCGGGGTTATTGTCTTAGACCCGATTTTGCGTGGCACAAAAATTACGGGTGTGAATTTAGATTTAGATAACCCCGCAGGCAATCCCGACCCCGCACAATTGGCGGGATTGGGTTGGGTACGGCTCAAATTCAATGTATCGCGCAACCCGAATTTTCCACCCCATGATGAAGCACGGGCATTCGGCAATCAAGATGTCAATTTCACCTTCAACCGTTACCTGCCCTATCTGCAAGCGTGCCAACGGGCAGGGGTGAAGGTCATCCTCATTTTGGGGCATCAGACCTATGGTGAAGGCGGTGGCTTCACTTGGGAAAGCCTGAATGATGAGCGCTGGAAGACCTTTTTTACGCCGAATTTTATCAATATCGTCAAACAGACGGCACAAATTTTCAAAGATAAAAATTTAGTTCATGCGTATCAAATTTGGAACGAACAAGATACCCTGCCCGAACATATTCGTTCTGCCATCCCCATTAAACCCGAAATTTATGGTTATCTATTATCCGAGAGCATCAAGGCGATTCGCGC
>PGTJ01000813.1 GCA_002794515.1 Phototrophicales bacterium | reverse complement strand
AATCATCGCCTGTGAATTATATAACAGCGATCGGAGAACAATCGAACAATTCATCATGACGATGGAATCGGTCATCGGATTGTGGGGGAATGCACCATTGCTCTTTTTATTCGATTTTCGCAATAGCGACCTCAAATTTTCGCCATTCTTTGCCCATAGCCTCAAGTCGTTGCCTCAAATTGAATTTGGCAGACAAGCGATATTGGTCGGCGATGAGGTAGAACGCAAGCAAATGGCATTTTTCCCACACTTTTTTGCGCCATTAGATTATCAATTCTTTCAAACATACGATAGCGCCCTCGAATGGTTACAAGAGATGCTCTAATCCCCTATT
>PGTJ01000203.1 GCA_002794515.1 Phototrophicales bacterium | reverse complement strand
GGTTAGAATGATACACATTCTAGCCCTTATTTGATATTAGATGAGGTGTATCGATGGATTTGGGATTACAGGGTGCGCGGGTTTTGGTCACGGGGGCGAGTGCGGGTTTGGGCAGGGCAACAGCGCGTCAATTCAGTCGTGAAGGGGCGATTGTGGTCATCAACAGTCGTAACCTCACTGCACTCCAAACGACTGCTACAGAAATCAATACCGAGACGGGCAATTTGGTCTATACCATTGCAGGTGATGTGTCGGTCACATCTGAGGCAGAAAAAGTCGTCCGTAGTGCCAGCGAGATGATGGGCGGTTTGGATGTGATCGTCACCAATGCGGGCGGACCGCCAGCAGGCACATTCGATAATTTTTCGGTGGATGATTGGCGCTCGGCGACCGATTTGACCTTCATCACCCATGTGGCGCTCATCAAAGCGGCTTTGCCATATTTGCGTCAATCATCGCGCCCTGCCATCTTGACCATTACATCCTCTGCCGTCAAACAACCTGTCGATAATCTCACCCTCTCCAATGCCATTCGCCCTGCCGTCATCGGTTTAACGAAGACTCTATCGCTGGAATTAGGTGCAGAAGGCATTCGGGTGAATAGCATTTTGCCCGGCATGACCGATACCGACCGTGTAGATTTTCTGATGAAAAGTCGTGCCGAAAAGAACAACACCACGCCCGATGAAGAACGCCAAAAAGCCGCTCAGAGCATCCCACTCAAACGCATTGGAACACCACAAGAATTTGCCAATGCCGCGGTGTTTTTATGTTCACCCGCCGCGGGCTTCATCACAGGGGTATCTTTGCCTGTGGATGGTGGCACAATCCGCGCCACGATGTAAATCCAAATCGAAGAAAGTGAGTATATACACATGGAAAAGGTCTCTATCGCCATCATTGGCGGTTCTGGTTTGTATGATATGGCGATGATTAGCGATAAAACCACCGTGAATATCTTCACGCCTTACGGTGTTCCTTCTTCTGAGATTGGCATCGGCACATTGCGCGGAAAGCGTGTCGCATTTTTATCACGGCATGGACGGGGACATGTCCTCACCCCATCGACCATTCCCTATCGGGCGAATATTCATGCGCTCAAACAATTGGGTGTTAAATTTGTGATTTCCCTGAGCGCCTGTGGGTCATTGCGCGAAGATTACGCACCATCGCATATTGTCATCCCCGATCAATTGGTCGATTTCACCAAAGGATTGCGCGATCGTACCTTTTTTGAACAAGGATTTGTGGCACATGTCGGTGTTGCCGACCCGTTTTGCCCGCAATTATCCAAAATTTGTTATGATGCGGTGGTCAAGACGGGTGCAACGGTGCATGATAGCGGGACATATATCACCATTGAAGGACCGCGTTTTAGTACCAAAGCCGAGAGCAATATTTACCGCCAATGGGGATGTAGCATCATCGGCATGACCACATCTCCAGAGGCATTTTTAGCCCGTGAAGCCGAGATGTCGTATTGTGTTATGGCGCATATCACCGATTACGATGTGTGGCATGAGACCGAAGCACCCGTATCGGTTGAGCTGGTCGTCAAGACATTTGAACATAACTTGCGAATCACCCAAGAGGCGGTGGCAAATGCGGTCGATGCCATCGATGAACATGCCGATTACCCCGCACATCATGCGCTGGCGAATGCGTTTGCCACACCCGCGAATCGGCTTTCGCCCGAATTGCATCAGAAATTAGCGCCGATCATCGGAAAATATTTTCACGCCTGATGATAAGACGAGTTCATTCATCATTGGATGTTATCCTCCTATGGTGTGCCAGCATCATTTTAGGAGGATATTTTTTGTATTTATCTACGATATTCCCAGAACGCACCAACACGATTGTGGCGGTATTTTTGATATGGCTCATCGGTGTTGTCATGGGCAATAGCTTGTTGATATGGCGCTTTCCTGAGCGAGATCAATGGTTATTTCCCCTTGTGATGATGCTTTCGGGGTGGGGATTGCTCATCCTCACACGGCTCGCGCCGACTTTGGCGCTTCGTCAAGCCGTGTGGTTGATTATGGCGTTGTGTATGATGATGATCATCGTCATCACGCCTGCATCCATTCGATTATTCATCCGTTGGTCGTGGTGGATAACGGGTGGTGTGGTGATATTATTGGTCGCCACATTTTTTGTGGGGGTGCATCCATCGTTGCCACGAGGGGCACCCACATTGTGGTTGAGCCTGAATCGATTGTTTATCCAACCATCAGAATTGCTCAAATTGGTGTTGATTATCTATTTTGCTGTGCAGATCAGTGATTATCGCTGGCGCAATATCCTGATAGTGTGGGGTGGGGTGATTGTTTTATTCATCATCCAACGCGATTTTGGTGTGGCTGTGTTGTTCATCGCCGTTTTGTGGCAATTGGCATATCTGGCAGGCGTGCATCGCCTTATGCTCATTGTATCGAGCATCGGGATGGTGATATTGATCATTATCGGTTATTTCACCATGCCGATTATCCGCCTGCGCGTGGCGATATGGCTGAATCCATGGGTGGATGTGGTGGGAGATAGTTATCAATTGGTGCAGAGCCTATCGGCATTCGCAGATGGTGGGATTTGGGGGCTTGGATTGGGCATGGGCAATCCCACACAAGTCCCGCTCGCCCATTCGGACTTCATCTTTGCGGCGATTGCCGAAGAATGGGGCTTAGCGGGCATTTTTATCTTGATGAGCCTTTTAGCGCTGTTGATATGGCGTTGTTTGCTCATCGGATTGTGCCAATCGGAACGGGCATACCGATTTTGGGCGTGGGGAATTGGCGCGATGCTCATCACCCAAAATATGATGATTATGGCGGGTGCATTGCGGATTTTGCCCCTCACAGGGATGCCATTCACATTTGTTAGTTATGGCGGGAGTTCGCTGGTCGTCTCGATGATGATGATTGGGCTGCTGGTACGGTTATCAGATACATCACTCAGATGTGATGATCGAATCCCCCGTCAAAAATTGTATCGGAGGGGTTTGTTGATCGGGTTTGCGATGATATTTGTGGTGGCGGTTTATTGGGCTGTGTTGTGGTGAACAGATGACCAGATGCACAAAGCATCTGGCTATCTGCTTATAGACGGTGTTCTTCTTTCAATTGCTTGAGGTCGCTCTCGACCATCATCTGGACGAGTTGTTCAAATGTGACTTGTGGCTCCCATCCCAATTTTTGCCCTGCCTTGCTGGGGTCGCCGATGAGCAAATCGACCTCTGCTGGGCGCATGAAGCGTTCATCTTGTACGACATAATTTTTCCAATTTAAGCCGACCGTTTCAAAGGCGATCTCCACCAATTTTTGCACGGTATGCGTTTGGTTGGTGGCGATGACATAATCATCGGGCGCATCTTGTTGTAACATCAACCACATGGCGCGGACATAATCACCCGCGAAGCCCCAATCGCGTTGTGCATCCAGATTGCCCAGTCGCAATTCGTGCGTCAATCCCAGCTTAATTTTGGCGGCATGATGGGTGACTTTGCGCGTCACAAATTCTAAGCCACGACGTGGGCTTTCGTGATTGAATAAAATCCCACTACAGGCATACATATTATAACTCTCGCGGTAATTGACCGTTATCCAATGCCCATAAACCTTTGCCACACCATAGGGGCTACGTGGATAAAACGGGGTGGTCTCTTTTTGTGGCACTTCTTGGACTTTGCCGAACATCTCGCTACTAGATGCTTGATAAAAGCGAATATCGGGGTTGACTGCCCGAATGGCATCTAAAATACGTGTGACACCCAATGCTGTCACATCGCCCGTGAAGACGGGTTGCCCCCATGATGTTTGTACAAAACTTTGGGCGGCGAGGTTATAGACCTCATCGGGTTGCGCGACTTTGATGGCAGATGTGAGGCTGGTTTGGTCGCTCATATCACCTTGCAACAGGGTAATATCATCTTGGATGTGTTGAATGCGTTCATATTTGACGGTGCTAGTACGGCGCACAAGTCCAAAGACTTCATACCCTTGCGACAATAAAAATTCAGCCAGATACGAACCGTCTTGTCCTGTGATGCCTGTAATCAGTGCTTTTTTTGCCATGTAATAATTTTCTCCATCGGTTATTGTGTTGTTCTAATGCGTTGACGACAATCTTCGATAATATCCGCCACGCTCTGTTCAAACGAAATTTGTGGTTTCCAGCCTGTTTCGGCGTGAAGATGGGTGCAATCGCCCTGCAAAATGGGGATGGTCACAGGGCGCAGGCGCTCAGCATCGACCATCACCTCAATCGCAACCGTGCTGTGGGCTATCATCGTATCTAATAATGTTTGGATGGTATAGGCTTTATTAGAAGCGACATTATACACACCGCCTGCCGTGCCTTTTTCGGCGATGAGCCGATACGCCAAGACAATATCGCGTACATCGGTGAAATCGCGTTTGGCGCTCAAATCGCCCACACGGATGATCGGTTCTTGCAAACCCGCTTCAATGCGGGCAATTTGCATCCCAAAAGAAGGCGCGACAAAATTTTCATTTTGCCCAGGTCCGAAGTGGTTAAATGGACGCGCCCGCATAATCGGCAAGCGGTGGCTGAGGTAGTATTGATATGCCAGCATATCTTGGGCGATTTTGCTCACGCTATATGGGCTGGTGGGGCGCAAATCGGCATTTTCGCGCACAGGGATTTCGTGGGGTTGGATATGCCCATAAATTTCGGCAGATGTGACCACCAACATGCGCGGGCGCAATCCACAAGCCATGCAACCCAGGATGACATTCAGTTGGGCGAGGATGTTATTTTCGAGTGTTTCCCAAGGGGCTTCAAAAGAACGGGGTACAAAGGCTTGTGCCGCCAGATGATAAATATAATCGGGGCGAATATCGGCGATTAACGCCTTGACAGCGACTTCATCTTTGAGTTCCACAGGGTGATATGTCACCCGTTCCCGTTTGGCTGGAGGTGGGGTGGTTGGCAAAATCGTCCCATGAATATCCATGTCGGGATGTGTTGTTAACAGGTGACGCTCTAAATGACCGCCGACAAATCCACCTGCGCCTGTAATCAATGCTCGTGACAACGCCATGCTCCCAATTCATCGTATCAATCGCGCATGGCATTATAGCCGATATAAGGGCGAATGAGAATGAATAATCTATTATAGATGCGTATAGGGCTATTTTTTATGGATCAATTAAAG
>PGTJ01000586.1 GCA_002794515.1 Phototrophicales bacterium | reverse complement strand
TTCATATTGTGTTTACATTTTATCAGTACGATAGTCAGAATTGTCACCTAAACTATCTTTGCATTGTAAAACAGGAGCGGATAACGTATGAAAATAAACCCGATTGCCCTTATCATTGGCGCGTTGGTGTTGATTGGTGTCGGTGTCGGCGGTGGATTTTTCCTCTCGACACAATTATTTGCCGGCAGTGGTGAAGCCACCGACAATGTTGTCGCCCCCACGCTTGACCCGAATGTCACACCCACCATGTCTTATAGCCAATTACAAGAAGAAAATAACCGCCTCATGACGCAAGTCTCGGCACTGAGTACACAACTCGCTACTACGCCCGAAGCCCAAACCCGTCAATTGACCGAGTCTGTCCCCACAGACGAAATACCTAAAACTGAAGAAACGGCTACCGCAGAACCGACCGTAGAAGTGGTGACTGTCGCATCGGAACGGCTACTGTTTCGCATCAGCCAAGATGAATCGCGGGTCACATTTAATATCTATGAAGAACTGAACGGCGCGCCGTTCACGGTGGTCGGCACGACCAACCAAGTGGCGGGCGATGTGGTGGTCGATTTTGCCAATCCCAATACCTCGCAAGTCGGCGAAATTGTCATCGATCTCAGCACCTTACGCACCGATAACGGCAACCGCGATAACGCTATTCGCAGTCGCATTTTGCAAGCCAACCAAGAACAATATCGATATGGGCGTTTTGTGCCAACAGACATCGCGGGTTTGCCGACCAGTCCTGTGTCTGTTGGTGATACCATCACGTTCACCATCACAGGCGATCTAACCCTCGTCGAAGTCACGCGCTCGGTCACATTCGAGATGACGCTCACCGTTGAATCAGAAACACGCCTCGTTGGGCGCGGGGTGACCCAAATTTTGTATCCCGATTTTAATTTGCGGATTCCGTCTGTGCCGTTTGTGGCGAATGTCGCCGATGAGGTGGATTTGTTTATCGATTTTGTGGCGACAAAAGTGGAGTAGTGGCTGATTATTCC
>PGTJ01000583.1 GCA_002794515.1 Phototrophicales bacterium | reverse complement strand
GCATAAGATAAGCCCGATTGATGGACGGCGAGGCGCATCATCACGCGCACCATGATTTCGATGAGGATGCCAAAGCCGATGAGTTGTACCACCAGCACCATCATCGATGTATGCCAACCCATTCGCATCGATACCCCATATAATGCTCTGGATACCAGCACCAATGCCGATATGCTTAGCACCAATTGCCACCCAATGAACATGCTCACACCCGCAAATACGCGGTTTGTGCCGTCTGTTCGCAGGTGAAAACTCCATATCGCCACCAGATGACCCATGATAACCCCTTGTGCGAACCACATATATACCCCTATCAGCGATATCGCCCCCAGTTGCCCCAGCAGGATGAACAAACCCACGAGTAATATCGTGCCGACTGTGAGTGCATCTCTGATGAAGATGATAAAACGGCTATTGAGATAAATCAGTCGTCCCATATGCCATATGGCGTGTTCACCACCAGATGGCGAGATGCACAGCATGTCATATATACCCCATCTTTGGAGATAATTCAGACGGTTGGTGATTTTCCCCGCCAAATAGACCCCACAAGAAGCGATGATGATGAACAGTATCATCACCACCAGCGAGACGGCGAGGTAAAGGATGACGGAAATGATAATCGCCAGTGTATTGAATTGACCTGTGATGAATAACCAACAGCAGAAGATCGCGATTGCGCCCATCAAGAATTGTTGATATTGCGGTTGTTTGCGTTTAATCGGTGGTGGCGATTTGAGGATGGATAAATAATGAAAGGGATGTGATGCGTGTATCGGGGTATTGAGCCAGCGCCATAATTGATATGTCCTGCACATCGGTTATAACTCCAATTCTGCCCGCCATTGCCGATAGGGCAAATCGACCTGCTGTGCCAATAGGCGTAATAGTACCCGCACAGACAGGTCGTAGATGAACACCAATCCCAACACCTGTGCCGTTCCCAATGTCAGGAATGTCGTCCAGCGCATGTGTCGATAAAAAGCGGGTAGCCCAAGCGTCAGCAG
>PGTJ01000719.1 GCA_002794515.1 Phototrophicales bacterium | reverse complement strand
CAATCAAGATGACAGCAATTAACAGCACCACAAACAACGGGCTGTCTGTCTGAAATGTACCTTGTGATGGTGGCGAAACCTTCTTCCCCGACAAACTCCCCCCAACGGCTAATACGGGGATAATCACCCCGAAGCGTCCAATGAGCATCGCTATTCCGATGAGGATGTTATAAAACGGCGTGTTGGCATTTAACCCTGCAAATGCACTGCCATTGTTACCCGCACCCGATGCAAATCCATATAAAATTTCGGATAAGCCGTGCGCGCCTGTGTTGGTACGGCTCTCTAATGCTTCTGGGATGAGCAATGCCAGTGCTGTGAAAAGCAATATGGTGGCATTGGGCAATAAGATTGCCAGCATCACCCATTTCATTTCGCGGGCTTCAATTTTTTTGCCCAAATATTCCGGGGTGCGCCCAACCATCAAGCCTGCGATGAACACGGTCAGGATGAGGAAGATGAACATGCCATACATGCCTGCGCCAACCCCACCAAAGATGATT
>PGTJ01000528.1 GCA_002794515.1 Phototrophicales bacterium | reverse complement strand
ACTGGCTAACGATTTAATCTGCGCTTTGAAGGTATATACAGACCCATCCGATTTGCCGTTGGGCTTCATCTCGACTGCTTCGCTAGTGGCATCGTTAATCTCGCCACGTAAATTCAATGTGCCATAATACAATTCTACACGCACACTATCGGGTGTGAGTTCGCCCAAATTGACATCGGCGCTGATTTCAATGGTCTCATCCACCTTGACCTCTTGGCTAGAAATCGTGACCGAGTTGACCTTGATTTTCTTCCACAGTTTATCTAAGTTCAGTCGCCATTCGGTGTATTGTTTTGCCACCGCATCATCTGGCGATTTCATCTTGCGCGTCAGATTGAATAGGGGCATGTAATATTTCTCGGTGTATTCTTGTACCATACGACGAGTATTGAAAAATGGTGCGAGGTGAATCATCGACTGTTTGATTTTATCTATCCATTCACGCGGCAGGCTATCCCGTCCACGTTCATAAAATGTGGGGATGAGGTCATTCTCTAAGACATTGAGCAGGGCTTGCGCCTCAATGCGGTCTTGATGTTCCCAGTCATCCTCATCATATTCCTCGCCGTTGCCAATCGCCCAGCCGACTGATGAACCGAACTGTTCATAGGCTTCTGCCCACCAGCCATCGAGGATGCTAAAATTCAACCCACCATTATAAATGACCTTCATGCCACTGGTGCCACTGGCTTCTTTGGGACGACGTGGATTATTCAACCACACATCCACACCTTGCACCAAATAGCGGGCAATGAGCATATCATAATTTTCGAGGAAGACAATTTTATGACGGAATTCGGGCAGATGGGCGATGCGAACAATCTCGCGGATAAATGCCTTGCCCGGTTCATCATGGGGATGTGCTTTGCCCGCAAAGATGAATTGCACAGGGCGGTCGGGGTTGTTCAAAATACGGTTCAGACGATCTAAATCTTCAAAGATGAGTGTAGCCCGTTTATACGTGGCAAACCGACGAGCAAAACCGATCGTTAGAGCATCTGGATTTAGCACCTCTTCTGCCATTTCAATTTCAGATTGTGGTGCGCCCCGTTTAATCAATTGTTGGCGCAAGCGTTGACGAGCAAATGCCACCAGCCGTTCACGGCGACGTTCATGTGTGCGCCACAATTCGCTATCGGGGATATGCTCAACACCTTCCCAAATGGCTGGGTCAGACTCGTTAGTGCGCCATTCAGGAGGGAGATAACGGTCAAATAAGCCCGCCATTTCGCCACTCACCCATGTGAGCATATGAACACCGTTGGTGATGGCATCAATCGGCACTTCTTTT
>PGTJ01000411.1 GCA_002794515.1 Phototrophicales bacterium | reverse complement strand
TTTTACAAGTGGTTTGTCGGTGGCAAGACGAATATCGTGCTGAATGCGCTCGACCGTCATACCAAAACATGGCGACGGAATAAAATTGCCATCATCTGGGAAGGCGAAAATGGCGAAAAGATCACCATGTCTTATTGGCGACTGAGCCAAGAGGTATCGAAATTTGCCAATGTATTGAAGAGCATGGGCGTGAAAAAAGGCGATAGGGTCACGATTTATATGGGGCGCACCATCGAAATTGTGATTGCCATGCTGGCATGTGCCAAAATTGGCGCACCACATAGCGTGATTTATGGTGGGTTTTCTGAGCAAGCCATCGCCGACCGCATCGAAGATAGCCAAAGCCGTGTGTTGATTTGTTCTGATGGCGCATGGCTACGCGGGAATATCGTCCCCCTCAAAGAAAATGTGGATAAAGCCATTGAACGCTCGCCCGTTGTGGAACATGTGATTGTCCATAAGCGCACAGGCACACCCGTCACCATGCAACAGGGGCGCGATTATTGGTGGCACGACCTGATGGCATTGCCCATCGCCAGCACCAAATGCGAAACCGAAGTGATGGATGCCGAAGACCCGTTGTTCATCTTATATACCAGTGGCACAACGGGCAAACCGAAGGGCATTTTGCATACACACGGCGGGTATCAGGTATATACATCGACCACGCTCCAATGGGTGTTTGATATCAAAGATGAAGACCGTTTTTGGTGCGCCGCCGACCCCGGTTGGATTACAGGGCATAGTTATATCGTGTATTCGCCATTGATCATCGGCGCAACCAGCATTATTTATGAAGGCGCACCCACCTATCCTTATCCAGATCGATGGTGGCGGATTGTCGCCGATTACGGTGTGACCATCCTCTACACCTCCCCCACCGCCATTCGTGGGTTGATGCGCTTTGGCGATGCGTGGCCCAATCGGCATGACCTGAGCAGTTTGCGCTTGTTGGGCAGTGTCGGCGAACCGATTAACCCCGAAGCATGGCGCTGGTTTTATAACGTCATCGGCAAAGGCAGATGCCCCATCATGGACACCTGGTGGCAAACCGAGACAGGCGGTTTTATGATAACCCCATTGCCATCGGTTGGTCTTAAACCCGGGAGTGCCACCCGTCCCTTCCCTGGCATCGTGGTGGATGTGGTCGATGAAGAAGGCAATTCATGCAAGCCGAATGAAGACGGCAAATTGGTCATCAAAACACCGTGGCCCAGTATGCTCCGCACGATTTATGGTGATGATAACCGGTATGTGCAACAATATTGGTCAACATATGCCAAACAGGGCTGGTATTTGGCAGGCGACTCGGCACGGAAAGATGATGATGGATACATTTGGGTAATCGGTCGCATTGACGAAGTGATTAAAGTCAGTGGGTATCGTTTGGGGACGGCAGAAATCGAGAGCGGTTTGGTGAGTCATCGCGCCGTTGCCGAAGCCGCCGTGATTGGTGTGCCAGATGAAGTGCGTGGCAGTGTGATTTATGCTTATTGCATCCTCAAATCGGGCATACAAGCCAGCCCAGAACTCGAAACAGAGCTGAAAAATCATATCCGCCACGAAATTGGTCCCATCGCCGTGCCGAGCAAAATCGAATTCGTCACCTCGTTGCCCAAGACGCGCAGTGGCAAAATCATGCGCCGTGTGTTGAAGGCGCGTGCTATGGGCTTGCCCGAAGGCGATACATCAACACTAGAAGAATAGATTTTTCGAGCAATGGGCATCGTGAATAGTTGCTATGCCCATTGCTAATCCATATATCAAGTATCAAATTTAGGACAAGTGTTTGCTATAATGAACATATTGTATTGATAAGATGGATATGAACAATGCGTACAATCGATTTATTTGCGGGCGTTGGTGGGCTACGACGTGGATTTGAGCGGGTTGGCTTTGAGACGGTATTTGCCAACGATTTTGATCCTGCCTGCAAAGTCACTTATGACCTCAATTATCCAGATACACCTCTCACATTAGGCGATATCCGTGATATTGATATAACCAATCTACCACCATACGACTTTTTGCTAGCGGGTTTCCCGTGTCAACCATTTTCGGTTGCGGGATATCGTCAGGGCTTTGATGATGAAAAAGGGCGCGGGGATTTATTTTTTTCGATTGCGAAAATTTTAGATGAAACACGACCGATCGGCTTTTTATTAGAGAATGTCAAAAATTTGCGAGGGCATGATAAAGGACGAACATTCAGAA
>PGTJ01000210.1 GCA_002794515.1 Phototrophicales bacterium | reverse complement strand
GAGAGTATACACGCGATTGCCACGTCTCGCAATTTTTTTAGCGAATAACCACCTCGCCAATCACCAATAAATGCCCCTCAATACGCATTTGGCTATCCATCACTCGTAAATTAGGTAAAATGTCCCCCCCATCGGTTATCGGGTATGCCGTCAATGTGAGCCGATAATCCCCGCTCGGCAAATCGCACGGGATGCTCAGATATCGTTCATCATAATATGCCTTATCTATCTCCCAAAATGGGATTGAAATAGGCGATATGGCGCTATCGGTGTTGGTGATAGCACGGGTGATGGGGTCATCGGTCAACGCCAATGATAATTGGATATGCCCCTGCACTGGGGCATCGGTCATCCATGCTGTTTGTAAGATGATGGTATCACATGCACCAAAATCGGTGTCGCCCACCCATTGATACCCTACCAGATGAAGATCATCGCCAAAAGTCGCCACCTGCCCCGTCTCGAATGGGCGGATGTAACGGGTCAAATGGATATTATCGGGCGTAATCAGATGATATGCAGGCACAAATTCGGATTCGAGCCGTGTTCGATACTTAGGCAACGCTTCGGCTTGATACAACGGCGGGCGTATCCCATACCATACTGCCGTTTTGTCTGATAACCATGTCGATAACGCATCGGTATCATCATAATCCCATAAGAAATATGTGGGCGGGTTGGGGGCATGGATTATATCGCTTAATACCATCGTCGACGGTTTAGGGGCGATGTGGATAATCGCCAGTTTGGGAATATGTGCAAAGAAAAGATCACGCAGGTGGATGCTTTGCCATGCCGACTCGCCATTGAGGATGAGCATATCTTGTGGCAAAAAATAGGGGACAGTCGTCTGATGTGCTAGGCGCGCATACCCCGCCAAACGTCGGCTCGCCAATTGGTCTAAATTATCCCAGTCGGTCATCCACGAGGCATAAATACACGATCGATCCGCCGTTAGCACATAGGCTTCGGCACATCGCCCATTTTGCAGGGCATCATCTAACGGAAATGCCAATTCATTGAAACTAATATAAGGAATTTCGCGCACGAGGGTATGAACATGTAATCCGATCAACACGATGACCACCACACCAACACATAGTTGATATACTCGCTGAGCATCGCGCCAATGCGTGGCGACAAGGCTCATCAAGACCAACCAGAAAATGAGGCTCACATGTAAATAGCGTTCATTAAGTGCCAAAATTGTGTTATCAATATGTTCGGTCATCGTCTGTAATGGGGTGATGAAAGCGATCATCGCCAATGTCCCGCTCGCATATAACCCAATGCTCGCATACAACATCACAGCCTGTCGTCCATTCCGCTTAAAAACACGCCATGCAGTATATCCAAACAAGGCAAAACCAATCAATGCCGGCAAAATCGAAAAAACTGTTGATTGTGCCACAGCGAAATAAACGGTTTGCGGTGTGTTTGGGATAAGCTGATAATTCATATCGGCAAGGAATGGGCGACTGTGCATCAACAGCCACATACGCACCATCTCATATACATGATCAAGCTGTAAAGGCACATATTCATTCCCTGCGATATTCGATAGACTCTGTGTGCTGATAAATGCCCAAAATCCGCCTAGTATAACCAGCACCATATAACGCCATCCATATCGGTCTCGATTCAGCCATAATGTCACGACCAACACACCCCAAATGAGGATGCCATTGCCCAACGATAACGAGGCACATATGGCACAGATGATCGCCCCAATAAAAGACAAAGCACTTGGGCGCATAATCAGATGAATCGCCAACAAACTGAATAACGTGACAAAGCCCCAACTGCTTTGTAATCCAGAGAGCCAATTCAAGGCTGGGTCGAGGCTCAACATGAACAATGTTGTCGTCAATAACATGAGTGGGGCGAATTTGCCCCATGACTTCCAGAATAATAGGGCAATCAAGATGCTGTTAATGATGCCCAATACCACATTCAACACCACTTCATAACGAACATCCCATTGATTAAGATGTGTGAGCATGGCAGTGAACAAGCGTGAAAAGACGATGCGATGTCGATAATGCGGGGCGAATAAGTCGTTCATCGTGAGTTGATTATCTGATGCTTGAATGGCGGTTTGGGCGAGGGTGATGGTGCTATCGGCATATGGATAGCCCGACATGCCATAGGTCATGACAAACCAGATTAAGCCCATAATCGGCAACAAAGCTGGTAGATATAAAGCATATCTGCGCCACATCGTTAATGCACCTCGACACCGCCTAACACCAACAAATACCCCTCAACACGCATTTGGCTATCTATAATCGACAAATTCGGCAAAATGTCCCCCCCATCGGTTATCGGATAAACCGTCAATATGAGCCGATAATCCCCGCTCGGCAAATCGCACGGGATGCTCAGATACCGTTCATCATAATACACCTTATCTATCTCCCAAAATGGAATGGGGATAGGCGATATGGCGCTATCGATATTGGTGATAGCACGGGTGATGGGGTCATCGGTCAATGCCAATGATAATTGGATATGGTGATGCTGTGGAGCATCGGTCATCCATGCTGTTTGTAAGATGATGGTATCACATGCGCCAAAATCGGTATCACCCACCAAGCGATACCCTACCAGATGAAGATCATCGCCAAAAGTCGCCACCTGCCCCGTCTCGAATGGGCGGATGTAACGAGTGATGATGACATTATCCGCCGTCACCATACGATGAGCTGGGGCGAATGTGCTTTCTGCCCATGCCCGATATTCCCATAATGTCTCATCGGCATACAACCCTGGTCGGGTGATATACCAAAATGCCTCATCTGAGCCGATGAATTGGGCAATAGCCATCTCATTTTGTTGATTAAATCCGAATAAGATGTGTTGGGGTGGGTCGGGGATATGGGATATTTCATTATCCAAAATCACCTGTTGACCATCTGTAGCGATATGCAACAGGTTATCGAAATTCGCACCGTGTAGTAAAAAGTTGCGGATATGCACCCCTTGCCAAATCGTCTCGGTATTGATGATGATTTTATCGCCACGATAAGGCGAGAGGATCATCGTCTGTGGGATGCGGGCGTATCCTGCCAAACGCCACGCGGCGAGCCGTTGCATATTGGCGATGTGTGGTGCATGTTTGCTGGCATCCCAACACCCTGTATATTGGCTAATCGGAAAACGGGATAAACAATCGCCTTGTATCTGCACACCGTCTACGGGCAGGTCAAATTCCAGATATGCCCATTCGCGGCTGAGCGTGATGGCATGTAGGGCGATCATCACCAGCATAAAGGCGATATTCACACCCGTCATCATCCGCTTGGGTTGGATATTGATGATGCACATGGCGAATAATCCCACCCAAAACGGCAACGCAGGATGCAAATAACGTTCGGTTTGGGCGATAGTCATGCCAAAATAATAATATCGGCTCAC
Organism: Phototrophicales bacterium; assembly: GCA_002794515.1. GTDB lineage: Bacteria > Chloroflexota > Anaerolineae > Aggregatilineales > Phototrophicaceae. The sequence goes on along the minus strand of PGTJ01000210.1, from coordinate 1,502 downwards.
GCCCAATAACACACCATTGCCAAAACTGTAAGCGATAATCGGCAACCACACGGCAATGCCGTTCAGGTGCTGATGACGGCGATAATACAGCACGATATTCATCACCAAGACAACAATAGCCAATCCACCGATGAACGGCGCGAGAAAATCTTGGTGATGGTTGATAATCGGGCGGGCTATCCAAATCAAGCCAAAGGTGATGAAGGTGAGCGGGTCGGGTGGCAAGACGCGCCCATATTCAGGAGAGGCAAATCCACCACCCATGCCCGTGTTGCTAAAATATAAGCCGACAGCCAGACCGCCCGCCAATAGGGTGAAGAGGTAGTGTCGCCAATCTCGATAATTCAAGCTGATGAGCGCCACGATAATCACGCCCCACACCACCAAACCCGCCGCCATCGAGAATGTCGCGCAATATCCAAAACACACGGCGAATATCACCGAGCGCCGTTTTTTTGTGACATAGGTGAGCGATAACACGGCTAATAAGCTAAAAAACAGGGCAAAATGCCACACATCATGCACACCCGCCAGCCAATTAATGGCTTGGTCGGTGGTCAGGATGAATATCCCCGCAGGCAAAATGAACCATGCCGTCTTTTGCCGATGATACCGATGAAATATCCAGATGAGGATGAGCCAATTCAGCACACCCAAGACGACATTCGACCACACCTCAATGCGCGTATCCCACTGCGTCAATACGGTTAAGAGTGCTGTGAGCGCCCGTGAGAAAATCATGCGATGCCCATAATGAATTTGCAACAAGTCTTGAGCGGTCAACGACCCTTCGGCAGTTTTTAGGGCGGTGATGATGCTCGTCACGTTGGTATCACCAAACGGATATTCCGATTTGCCATAGGTCAGCATGAAGGCGATGAGCGCCAACAAGGGCATGATGCCGATGAAGATGAATGCAGAACGGATGATGGTACGCGGTTTGATAACAAACACCTTTTATGTTGAGATAGTCGCTTTATATCGGTCAATCATTGTACCCAAAAACGAACAAATATCAACCGAAGTCGCATTATAAGGCGATATTATCGGCTCTAATTGACACGCAACAACACATCCCACCCGCCCAACAAGCACAGCCATATCAACAACCCATGTGCCACAAAGATGCTCAGGAAAATCATCACATGGATGGGTGTGGTCGGTGCGAACAACAACATACTCTCACCATTCGCCTGTTTTGTATAGAGGATGCGTCTCATCCAACTCAACATCGGGATTAAGCCATAATAGACCCACCAAATCCCGACAATCAGCGCCAGTAGCGCCAATGAGAAGCTGATGTTCATGGCAATGGCTCTGAGCAGGAATGTATATGCGCCAAAATTCAGGGCAAGCGCCAAAACAAGCCCAATTCTCACCCCTGTAAAGCTCGATGTCACCATGATAATGCAGGTGATGACAAAAAATATGCCAAAAATCAACAGGCTGATAGCCATATTCGCTTCAACAAAAATGGCAAGCATGAATGCTGTATAATAGGG
>PGTJ01000557.1 GCA_002794515.1 Phototrophicales bacterium | reverse complement strand
TTTCACATTTCGCAGGCTACCCTTGCCAAATAGTCGCGCTCCTTCTATCGGCACAAGTTCACAGTCACAATTCCATCCGCCACATTGGAGACGTGATGATTGTGGGATAACGCCCGCCTCTTTCCACGCCCGCATACGGTGTACTTGCCCGTTAGCTGTTAGGCACGTTTTACAATGGTCTATCGTATTCCCTAAGCGCCACATATAAAATCGGTTTGGGCTTACGTTGGATGTGCCTAGATTGTACGCGCCCTTAATGGCTTTATTTATCCATAAGCCGATGCGATTAGGCATTTTTTCAATTGTCAATTTGCCCGTTTCAACATCATCTAGCAGGTTGCCGATATAAGCGTCTTGTTCGTTACGCCACCGTGATAATTCGAGTTCGTCTTTGCGGGTCAATTCGACTGCGCCACCCGCTTTAACCTTACCAGCACGATAGGCTTTTTCACCCTCAACACTAAGGGTAGTGCGTAATGAAGCGCGTGCCATAAAGCGCGTGTACGTCTTATCGGCGTAGCCCATAAGCACCCGCCCCATACGTTGGGCAAAAGCGCCGATGGTATCCCCTAACGATTTTGTCGTATCGGCAAGCGCGGTGTTATCACTATCCACAATATCGGTATCAGGTATAACCACATCCTCATCTATCTGTTCAACGTCATCCCATGTGCGAATGTGACCATTTTCATCCGTCAACACATCCCTAAATTCAGGGACGTTATTGGCTAATAATTGACGGCGTTCTTTTGCGCTTAGGTCATTGGATAGACTAGCAACCAAGCCCGCCCATACTTGGATAGCTTGCGCCCGTTCCGCGCTTTCTTGAGGGTCATCAAACTTAAACTCAAATGTGACATCTTCAGGCAATATCTGATTGATAAACCGTTCAATTTGTGAGTAAAAAAGTCCTAAAGACTTGCCTCGCGCCTTGCGGTTCATGATCTCAGATTGCATTCCACTGCCAAGTGTGCCACCCGTTAATTCCCATAAATCTTGAATATCAATGCCGATAGCGGTGGCAAGGCGCTTGGCGATGGTGTCCAAATATACGGCAAAGTCGAATTTTTCGGGTGCGTGAGAATAACTGATAAATTCAACATGAATAGGGTAGCCACCCTGCATTTGATACAAGCTAACGA
>PGTJ01000469.1 GCA_002794515.1 Phototrophicales bacterium | reverse complement strand
TCCGAATATGGTCAATAAATTTTTTGAACAGATGGAGTTTATCACGCTGGGCGAACAATTCCGTGCCTTGCATCCGCAATTCGATTTTGAAAGTGCCGAGCCACATGAATACACAACGATTATTGTCGATACCCCCAAAAAACTGGCAGATTTGGTCGCGCATCTGAATTCGGCGAAGGCGATTGTGTTCGATACCGAGACGACAGGTGTCGACCAAATGCAAGTGGATTTGGTGGGGATTGCCTTGGCGACCGATGAGACCAAAGGTTATTACATCCCCGTTGGACATGTGGGTGAGGGGGGAGATACCTTATTTGCTTCTGCACCACCACCACAATTGCCACTGGCACAGGTGATGGATGCCTTGCGCCCATCGATGACCAATCCGAATATCCCCAAAATTGCCCATAATGCGGGTTACGATTATGTCATCATGCGACGACACGGCTTGGAGGTGTATCCAATCGGCTTTGATACGATGATCGCCGAGTGGGTACGTAATCCCGATAGTCGCTATACAGGCTTAAAACGCTTCGCCACCAAATATCTCCGCAAAAAAATCACATCCATCGATGACCTCATTGGCACGGGCAAAAAGCAAATCACCATGGCACAAGTCCCGCCAGAACGGGCAGGGGCGTATGCCGTTGGCGATGTGACTATTACATACTTAGCATGGCGCTATCTGACCGAAGAATTGCACCATTTGGGGTTGATGGAATTATATACATCGTTGGAATTGCCCCTCATCACCGTCTTGAGCCAGATGGAATCGAACGGTGTGTTGTTGGATGTGGCGTATCTGGCGGAACTCAGCCAAAAAGTCGAGGTGATGGTGCGCCAAGCCGAAGCCACTATTCATGAGATGAGTGGCGAAAATTTTAATATCAACAGCCCCAAACAATTGAGTGATGTATTATTTGGGCGCATGGGTTTGCCCACACAAGGCTTGAAAAAGACGACACATGGATTTTCTACCGATGCGCCCACGCTCGAAAAATTATATGAAGATACCAAAAATCCGATTATTCGTGCCATCATCGAATATCGAGAATTAGTCAAACTCAAAGGGACATATATCGATGCCTTGCCCCAATTGGTCAATCCCAAAACGGGACGCTTGCACACCAATTATAACCAGACAGGCACGAATACGGGTCGTCTGAGCAGTAACAATCCTAATTTGCAAAATATCCCCATTCGCACCGAATTGGGGCGCGAGGTACGGCGGGCATTCATCGCCCCAGAGGGATATGTGTTGCTCTCGGTGGATTATAGCCAAATTGAATTGCGGATTTTGGCGCATATCAGCGAAGATGCTACCTTATTAGAGGCGTTTGCGCGGGATGAAGATATTCATGCCACCACCGCTGCGGCGGTGTTCGGAATTCCGCTCGAAGCGGTGACATATGACCAACGGAGTTTCGCCAAACGGGTGAATTTTGGTCTGATTTACGGCATGGGCGAATATCGATTGGCACGCGATAGCGATTTATCGGTTGGTGAGGCGCGAAAATTTATCGATACCTACTTCAAACGGCTACCGGGTGTCAAAGCCTATTTAGATAAGACCAGAGAACAGGTGCAATCGTTAGGGTATGTCGATACACTTTTCGGACGCAGGCGTTATTTCCCGGTGTTCAAAGATCCCAAAGCCAATCATAACACCAAAGAGGCAGAATTGCGGGCGGCGATTAATCATCCCATTCAGGGGACGGCGGCGGATATTATGAAACGCGCCATGATA
>PGTJ01000021.1 GCA_002794515.1 Phototrophicales bacterium | reverse complement strand
TATCATGGTTAACAAGTGCTTAGGGTAAAGATGACCCCTCTATGATGCCAATTGACGCATATACATGTGCCAAAATGGCATCACCGCCTATCACCATAAGCCAATCAACAACACTATGTGACATATATGTTACATACAAAACAAAATTTCTAAAAAGGGGGCTGATGCAAGCTGACCCCAACTGAAGACAAAAGATGTTGATAGCGGGGTGTGGCATCACAAAAATTCGCATAGTCATCAAACCTGAGATTGATGACCGATTTACGTTGTGTCCAAGAAATGTGACGGGTGATTAACAGGTGTTAATCACCCGTATCGATTTCCTGTTCTCACCCTAATTCCGTTATAATAGGGAGAGACAACCACTAACTACTGTGCGAGCAAATGGGTAAATCTGCATGATACTCACCAAAGACCAACAAACCATCATCCGCGCCAAAAAGACCGCCAAGATTTATCTGGAGGGTGTGGCTGGCACGGGCAAGACGACCACCGCCGTGCATCGCCTGTTGGCGTGGCTCGATAGCGGTGTGCCACCACAACACATCCTCATTTTGTTGCCACAAATCACACTCGCCACACCGTACCGCGAGGCATTGCGTAGTCCAGACCGTCCCGAAGGGGCAGATGCCATCATCGCCACATTCGGTAGCCTGACACAAACACTCATCGCCCTCTTTTGGGCGCTGATTGCCCATGATGCGGGCTTCGCCAATCCGCATAAACCGCCCACCTTCCTCTCATTAGAGACGGCACAATACTTCATGGGGCGGGTCTTAGACCCGATTATCGAGCGCGATGGCTTATTCGATACGGTCAAGCAACCGCGCAACCGCCTCTATAGTCAGTTATTAGATAACCTGAACAAAGCGGCGCTGGTCGGTTTTCCGCATACAGAAATTGCCACACGGCTCAAACGGGCGTGGGATGGGGGCGATGCTGACCCACAATTGCGGGTCTATGATGATGTGCAGGTGTGTGTGAATGCGTTTCGGACCTATTGTTATGCCGAAAGTTTGTTGGATTTTTCGCTTCAAGTGGAGTTGCTCATCAACCACTTGTTGCCCTTGCCACATGTCCAATCGTACCTTGCCAAGCAACATCGCTACATCATCGCCGATAATTGCGAAGAGAATAGCCTAGCCGCGCATCGGTTGTTGAACAAGCTGGTTGAAGGGGCGAAAGGTGCTTTGGTCATCGCCGACTTATTGGGGGGGTATCGGCGTTTTTTGGGTGCAGACCTATCTTTATTATACTATGCACGTCAAGCCCCCCAAGAGCAGGTGACATTCACCCAATTATTCACCTCTCCGCCGTGTGTCCATGCCTTAGCATCGGAATTGGCGACCACGCTGGGCAAATCCGACCTCATCCAACCACCCGCATCGGCGAACCCGCGTGACGGATTAGTCATCGACACCTTCCGCTACTATCCCCAATTGACCGATGCGGTCGCATATGAAGTGGCGCGGTTGGTGGGGGAGGGGATAGCACCACACGATATTGCCATTGTCTCGCCATTTCTCACCGACACCTTGCGCTTTAGCCTGATGACCCGCCTCGAGGCGATGCACATCCCAGTGCGTTCACATCGTCCATCGCGCCCGCTATCCGAAGAACCTGCGGCGTTGGCGCTCATCCATTTGGCATGTTTGGCACATCCCCAATGGGGCATTCATCCCGCACGGCACGATTTGGTCACAACGTATAAAACGGCGCTCGGCACAGATTTAGTCCGCGCCCAATTATTGGCATCTCGTGCCACCATCTGGAAGGGATTACAACCCCTGCTCAAATCATTCTTAGAAATCCCCATGACGGGGCAATCGCGCATCACCTTTAACGTGGGTGGGCGATATGAAGGTTTACGCACATGGCTAGCCGAGGTCATCGCCGCATCAGAGCAACCGCTCGACCACTTTTGGCGACGGTTGTTCGGCGAGGTGCTATCTGCACACGGATACGGCTTCAATACTGATGGTAATCCCAATAAAGATATGGCAGAAATCGCATCGGCGCTCATCTATTCCGCCATGCAATTCCGCCTCATGCTGACCGAGACCAACACCCTGCCACACGGCGAATCGGCTGGTGCGGCGTATATCCGTATGCTGATGGGGGGCATCCTCGCCGATTTATATGTGCCACGTTGGTCACAACCCGATTCGGCGGTGCTGATTGCCCCTGCCTACACCTTTTTATTGCGGAACACACCTGTGAAGTATCAATTTTGGTTGAATATCGGCGATGACGGCTGGTCGGAACGGGTGTATCAACCCCTGACCAATCCTTATGTATTGACGGCTGGCTGGGATAGCAGGCGCAAATGGACGGCATTGGATGAACAGGCGACTGCCGAAGATGCCCTGTATCGGCTGATATTGGGGTTATCGCGCCTGTGTACACACAAGATTTACATGGGCATCAGCGAGTGGAATGAACAGGGTTATGAACAACGCGGCTTGTTGCTCCAGACGGTGCATCGCACCTTGCGCCGTTGGTCAGAAGCGGGGTGATGGATGCTATTAACAGGCAAATCGCCATCGGCGCAAAGCCGATGGCGAAATCGTTGCCGAAATTTGCCCAAGACAGTCGGTGTTTTTATTCCTTAATCCTCCAATCCCACATCCAAGACATAATCACCCACGGTCAGGCTCACCTGTTTGCTCGTCCCTGTCGATAGCGACCCGACATACACCATATGCCAGCCACTGTCATCCATATAATTCGGCGTGACAAATGCGATGAAGTAGACCGATGTTGGTGTATCCACAAAGCGCAAATAGCTCAGCAAATCATTGGGGATGATATTGGGTATTATCACCCATTCGCCCGCGTCATTGATGAAATACATCATCGCTTCCGTTTCATCTTCGGTGAAAAGCGCCCCATATCCCGATGGATACACGAATCCAGTCACCACCGTGTCGGGGATGAAATCGCCTGTGTCGATGCGATAAATCATCGGCATATCATAATCGTTGATATAAATCGTGTTGGCATCCACAAAAAAGGTGGGCATCCCGAACATATCGCTGATGCGTTTTGGTTGCGCTTGGGTGATGCTCTCATACACATATAACCCTGGTGTCAATATCGGCTCTGTGGCAGGAAAATCATAAACTGGCACCAATATTTTGCCCGTTGGCGCGTGAAGCGCCAGCGAATATTCGAGGTTATCTTGACCTGCGGGTAGGATGGTTTGTGTGCTATCGGTTTGTGGTGTATAGGCGAATAACCCCGCCGCGCCCGCCATGATGTTGAAGTATGAATAGACGAATTCGCCCGTCTCTAGCCAACCCAACGGCACAATATCTTGGCAACAAGCGACCATTGGCTTTTGGCGGATATTCGCTATATCACGCATATCCACCACATACGCCCCAGATGAGGCATATCCCGCGCCTGTGCCAAAATCCTCGATGCCCCGATACACCGCATATTGCCCTGTGTTCGACCACCGCCAATCGTAGGGTGTGCCACCGATTTCGGGCAAATCGACCAACCCGCGCGTGGCGATGTTGAAATACACCACATGCCCGTATCCATTGGGTGTGTATTCATCTATCGGTCCCGTTGTGCCACGCACGAATACCAACCCGTCCGAATTGGGCGACCATACCACACCAAAATACGCTTCGAGCATTGCATCGCGCTCATGTGGTGTGATGCGATATTCGGTTGGCAATAGGTCATATCGCAAAATCATCTCACCGTTGATGAGATTGAACACGTATAGCACATTCTGATACCCCAATTCGCCGATTGTCTTGCCGTTTTGTTCATCGCCGAAGGTGTACATATCAATCACTTGCGATACAGTGATGGCGACATGCCTTCCATCGGGTGATAAGAATGCCTCGACAAAACTATTTTGTGGGATATTCTCCGCGCCGAGTATGGGCGTAGATGTATTCTCACTTTCCCGATACACCGATACCGCACCCGTCCCCATTGCGCTCTGATACACCACTTGCACCGTTGGCAAATCCGTCCCTTGTGCCGATGCCATACTGCTGATGAGCCATAAACAAATACTCATAATCCATACGCGTCGCATAATGCGTTATCCTTTCGCCATGAAAATTGGATGATGCTCTTTTTGGTATTATACATCTTTGTTATGGCGCACCAACCGAAACATGACAATTGGGGGGCATAACAGATATTCATTGAGGCACTATGCAAAATAGGGTGATGCTATTGGGGCTATAAACAAAAAAATCTCATGGTTTGAGATTATGCACATCGTTTGTATGGGACGTATAGGGCGTGTTGGCTAAATGTGGGGTTAGGCATTTAGACAAGCGCCGCCCAACGTGTGTTCCCATACTTTCCTGTTAGGGGGCAGGATATTTATACTATATCACAAATTCTTAAAATTTGCAACAAAAACGAGCCACCCAGACGTTACAAATTTGTAAAATCTTTATAGCGATGTTAAGACGCGTGTGTTATCGGGATGAAATAACACATGCACATTCTGCCCCTGCTTAAAGCCATATCCATCGCTCGTGCCGATATTTTGGATGCGCGCCGACAGGTCATCCCCTGTTTCGAGGTGGATGATATAGCGCGTATCTGTGCCGATATAAAACACCTGTGTGATTTGCCCGCGCAAGCTGTTCATCTGGGGAGATACATCGGCGAGCGGGTCAGATAAATCGCGCAGGCTGATGCGCTCTGGTCGGATAGCCACTGTGACCGCCGTATCGCCATTCGGGGCATGGTGGGGTGGGCGGGCGGTGATGGGTGTATCGCGCCCCAGAATCACACGGGCATATGCCCCATCGATGTGGTCGATTTGACCATCGAGAAAATTATTCTCCCCAATGAAATCGGCGACAAAGCGCGTGGCGGGATTTTCGTAAATTTCATCGGGTCTGCCGATTTGCAACACGCGCCCGCCATTCATCACAGCGATGCGATTCGCCATCGTCATGGCTTCTTCTTGGTCATGGGTGACGAAAATGAAGGTGATGCCCAATTGTTGTTGCATCGTCTTGAGTTCGATTTGCATCTCACGGCGCAATTTAAGGTCGAGCGCGCCCAGTGGCTCATCCAACAGCAACACCCGCGGCTTTTTGACCAACGCCCGCGCCAGCGCCACCCGTTGTTGTTGCCCGCCCGAAATCTCACGCGGTTTCCGCTTGCCGACATGTGGCAAACGCACCAATTCCAACGCCTCTTCTGCCCGCCGTTGCGCCTCTTTTTTGGGGATGTTCTCCATCTGCAAGCCGAACATCACATTTTGCAAAATCGTCATGTGGGGGAACAGCGCGTAATCTTGAAACACGGTGTTCACTGGACGATGAAAGGGTGGCATATCCTGCATGGGCGTGCCATCGATGAGGATTTCGCCCGATGTCGGCTTCTCGAAACCAGCAATCATCCGCAGGGTGGTCGTCTTGCCACATCCGCTCGGACCCAACATGGCAAAAAACTCGCCGTCATAAATCGTTAATGAGACATCATCCACTGCCCGCACAGGCACATCATACCGCCCTGCGGGAAATTCTTTGACCACATGCCGTAATTCGACCTTGATACCACCTGTCATCGTCTGTTTGTATGCACCTCGTCTATTTGATATTGGGGAAACTGAATACGGCTGATTATAGCATATCGGGGCATAGATGGTCATGCTGTTTTTGTAAAATCGGTTATAATGAAAGAGAGTGATTGATGACCAAACATGCTAAATGAAGATATATATTATGATACACAAGATAAAATTATATAATCAATACCAGCCCCTTAAAACCGAGACGAAAGCGCAGGTCATGGCATGAACTGTTTATTCGGACAGTCGTATTACCTGATTTTCGACCCCAAACTGTATGAAGCTATGAAGCCCTATCCACCACTCGGCACATTATATGCCGCCGCCGTCTTGCGCCGTGCAGGGCATGACGTGGCGGTATTCGATGCCATGCTGGCGCAATCCGAAGCCGAATGGGCTGTCGCGCTCGACCACCACCAGCCACAAATCGCCATTATTTACGAAGATAATTTCAATTACTTGTCTAAAATGTGCTTGGGGCGGATGCGCCAAGCCGCCCTGACGATGATTGAGATGGCGAAGAAGCGCGGTTGCACGGTCATCGTCTGTGGGTCAGATGCCACCGACCATCCGCATATCTTTTTGGATGGTGGGGCAGATTACATCCTGCTCGGCGAAGGCGAAGAGACGCTCATCGACCTCATGGCGTGCCTATCGGGCAACACGGATGCACCACCAGAGAGCATCATCGGCGTGCAATCCAAACACAGCCTCATGCCCACTCGTCGCCCAGTCATGCGCGACCTCGACACCTTGCCCATGCCTGCATGGGATTTAATCAATATCGCCCTATATAAGGAAATATGGCTGGCGCATCACGGTTATTTTTCCATGAATTTGGTCACCACACGCGGGTGTCCGTATCATTGCAATTGGTGCGCCAAGCCGATTTGGGGGCAACGGTATCATGTGCATAGCCCACAAACCATCGTGGCACAGATGAAGCACCTGCACGACACCTATGGTGTGCATCATATCTGGTTTGCCGATGATATTATGGGGCTTAAACCCAATTGGATCGAGACCTTCGCCGATTTATTGACGGCGGCGGGGCTAAAAATCCCGTTCAAATGCCTGAGCCGTGCCGATTTATTGGTGCGTGGCGATACCATCAACAGCCTCGCCCGTGCGGGGTGTGAGGTTGTGTGGATCGGCGCAGAGAGCGGTTCTCAGCGTATTCTGGATGCGATGGAAAAAGGCACGACTATCGCCCAAATCCGCGAGGCGGCGGGTCGCTTACAAGCCGTTGGGGTGGGGGTAGCGTTCTTTTTGCAATTCGGCTATCCGGGCGAAACCCGCGAAGAACTGGAGATGACGCTCAATTTGGTGCGCGATTGTATGCCCGATGACATCGGCATGTCGGTCAGTTATCCGCTACCAGGGACAAAATTTTATGACCGCGTGAAAAATCAACTCGGCAAACAAGATCATTGGGAACATTCGGATGATTTAGCCATGCTCTATGCTGGTCCGTTCAGCACGGCGTTTTATCGGCAATTGCATATCGCCTTGCACAAAGAATTTCGGGCGCGCAAAACATGGCGCAAGCTGATAGGCAAAGCCCCACAAACACACCTATTAGATGATAAACCGCTCACCATCCGCGATGTGCTGGCGATGCTGTATCACCTGCTCACCTTGCCATGGGCATGGCGCACGCTCAAACGACTCGAGAGCGCCCCACATGTCGGCATTGGGGCGATCGCGGGCGGGATGGATTACGCCAGCGCGTCCGTGCCATCGCCACAAGATTATTCGCCATAGAGATGTGCTGACTGTGCGATATCAGCACACGCGAGGCGCTCTCATCTGCGCCCTATCATGACCAATGGGTCGTCTACAGCTTTGAGCCATCGGCGAGGCAAAATGATGCGAGTCGCTTTGCCACCATCGGCTGATAAAACACAGGCACAAATCATCATAGATGAGGATGTATTGAGATGGATATTTTATTAACACATGGTTATTTTTTGAATGAAGATGAACACGAAAAAAAGGTGATGCGCCCGTATCCCCCATTGGGGATTTTATCGATATCGGCATACCTCAAGCAGAAGGGGTTTGATGTGGCGGTATATGATACTACATTCCGCACACCAGACGATTTTCGGGCGTATATCACCCAGATGCGCCCAGCGATTATCGGGGTATATGCCAATATGATGACCCGCCGTTTCATCATCCGCCTGTTGCCCGCCATGAAAGCCGTGGGGGCGACGGTCATCATGGGCGGTCCAGACCCAGCGAACTATCCACAAAATTATCTGGATTATGGCGCGGATGTGGTGGTGATTGGCGAGGGCGAAGCCACGCTTGAAGAACTTATCCCGCATATCACCAAACACGGTGTGCGGGATATGGCACATATTCACGGGTTGGTCTATCGGCAAGATGCCGACCTCATCCGCACCCCCGAACGCGCCCAGATTGCCGATCTCAACACCTTGCCCATGCCCGATAGAGGGGCAATCGACATCCCACAATATATCGAGACATGGCGCGCTCATCACGGCAAAGGGGCGGTGTCGCTCATCACGGCACGGGGATGCCCATACAAATGCAATTGGTGCAGTCATGCGGTCTATGGCTATACCCACCGCAGGCGCTCGCCACAGGTGGTCGCCGATGAGGTGGCGCACATCAAGGCAACCTATAACCCCGAATTGCTGTGGTATGCCGATGATGTGTTCACCATCAATCACCGTTGGTTGTTCGCCTATGCCCAAGAATTGGGGCAACGGGGTTTGCATACACCATTCGAGACGATTAGCCGTGAAGACCGCTTGAACGAAAAAGTGGTGCAAACCCTCGCCGAAATGGGGTGCTATCGCTTGTGGGTGGGCGCGGAGAGTGGCTCGCAACGCATCCTCGATGCGATGGAGCGCCAAACCGATGTGAAGCGCGTCATCGAGATGGTGCATCTGCTCAAGCGATACAACATCCAAACGGGCATGTTCATCATGCTCGGTTATGAGGGCGAGGAGCTGTCTGATTTGCAAGCCACCGTGCAAACCCTCAAAGAGGCGAACCCCGATATTTTCTTGACCACGGTCGCCTATCCGATTGCAGGCACGAAATTCCACGCCAAAGTCGCCGATCGGGTGGTGTCGACCAAAGACTGGGCAGACGGGTCAGATAGCCACCATACCGTGTTGGGCAGGCATTCACGGGCATATTATGCTCATGCCACCCGTTGGATGGTGGGGGAGGTGGCGTATCATCAACAGAAAGTTGCGCCCAAACGCGATATTCGGCGTATGGGCAAGGCTTATCTCAACGCCAAGCTGGGGCGTGTGGGCATGTGGCTCACCCGCCATCAGGTCGAAACAGGGGTGTGAATGTGTCCTGATAACTGGATGAGCGACCCCAATGGATATTCAAAGGCAACGGTCTGGGCAGGACAGCACATCCTGCCCAAACCATCCACCTATTGCGTCTTGTTGTAGGTTTGTCGTACATCAGGCGGCAGGTCATCGATGCCCATAACACTGCGGGTGACGTGGGGTGTCGCACCACCAATATCCTGTTTGGCTTTTTTGACCTGTTCAATCGCCATCAGAAAATCGCTCATCTTGACCACCCGCTCGCGCCCAGTGCGCTGAACGGCGGTTGTGGCGGCGGTCACGACACAATTCAAAATGTCACCGCCCGATAATCCATCGGTGGCGTTTGCCAACTGTTCCAGATGGCGCATCTCCATCGGCTCGGTCTCCATTTTGTCGGGGATATGATATTGCCACAACCGCTTGCGACAATCGTGGTCGGGCAGGGGCATTTCGATATGCCCCAAAATGCGTCGCACAAAGGCGGTATCATAATTCGATGCCAAATTGGTGGCGAAAATCGTCACCCCCTGAAAGTTATCCAACTCCAACAACATCACCGACCGACTGACATTCACCCCATGATCGGCGCTTTGCGTGACATTGGTCAAGCGCTTGCCCAAGATGGAATCGGCTTCATCAAAAAAGAGCAGGGCATTGACCGCCTTGGCTTTGGCGAAGGCGGCTTTGATATTTTTGGGCGTATCACCAACAAATTTCGATTCGATCTCGGCATAATTCACGCGGATAATCGGCATTGCCAGCGCGTGGGCGATCGCCTCGGCACAAAAACTTTTGCCCGTCCCTGGTGGTCCATACAGGTTGATAGCAGTACGCCCACCATGCGGATCTATGGTATTTAATCCCCACTGTTCGTATAAAAATTGATGATTGACCACCTTCGCCAACATCGCCCGAATTTGCGCCAGCGTCACATCTGAAACGACCAAATCATCTAACGAGCGGAGCGGGGTCTCTGGCTGGAACATCTCTTGACGGTCGAGGGCATCTTGCATCACCAAATTACGGGCATCATTCCCCTGACGCAGATTTTGCATCATGGCGGGAATGTTGAGGGCATCATCCACCGATTGGCTGGGTGGCTGATCATTCTTTTCGATGTTCCATGTGCCACGTTTCGGTTTGGTCATATCACACCCCTAAAAATGGCAATATCGCCGAGATATCGGTTTGTTTGCCGTTCATGTTTTGTACCTGTCTCAACAAATTGGCATCGACTTCTTGGGGGGTGAATTGTTTTTCGTCTATGGTCTCATAATTGGCGGGGCTTAGGCTGGCTTTTTGTGTGCCATTCAGGGTCGAGAGTGTCAGGTGGATGCCCGACATGACGGTATCAGCTTTCAGGAATAAATTTTGTGGGATGAAGCCGTTCAAAAATTTATACTCTAGCACCGCTTTTCGTATCCATCCCCATAACACGATGATTAACGTGCCGATACCGCCCAATAGCAGATATAACCATGTCCGATTGGGTTTTTTGTTGCGATCATTTTGGCTCATGATATTCACCTATTCTTCATTCATACTTATTCGGTCAACGCATCGGGCAAATCCCACGAAACTGTGATGGGTTGTTTATCACTTCGGAATAATTGTTTACGAATTTCGATGGGAAGCCGATCCCATTCCCAACGAGTTTGAATGAGTGTCGCCGTGTCATCGCGCCATTGAATGCGATAGGTGACTTGAATCCATTGGGCATCTTGTGGCACAAAGACCAATTTACAGGCGCGATAATTCGCCCGCAAGGCTTCGACCGCCGATGGGTCGTGTTGCGGATTGTCGATGACTTTGTGCAAAGTGGCAATCGGCACGCCTATCTTTTGGGCGATTGCCTCCAAAACCGTCTCCATCACCTGTTGGTCGGCTTTGGCTTGCAGTTGCTCTTCAATCTTCTCGGTATATTGTTGTAACCGATGATAGCCGATGACCCCCAAAAAGATCCCTGCAAAAAATGTGATTAACGAATTGCCAGATTTATCGCTCGCCATTGGTAATCCTTTTCCTTTATCTATTGCAATGCTTGTTCATAAGTTAAAATTTCGCGGTCACGTTCTTCGGTGATGTTGATACTACTCACCTCGTTGGACATCAAATCACCCCGAATATCTTCGGGCAGTTCATACCAATTGAGTTCATCTTCAATCTCTTGGCGGGTGAAGGCTTTTTCACCATTTTCAGGGGTATAAAACCAATTGGTCATCTTGCGGACATACGTCTGACCGGGTACTTTGGGTGTGATGTGCATTTCTTGTTTGAGCAACCGCCTGCGAAAGGCTTGCCAATATTGCACAATTTCTTGCAGTGCCACTTTGCCAAATTGACGAATATAATGACCCACATTTTCCACCACAAAAAATGTTTTTTCGGCGAATGGATAAAATTGGGGGACGACTGTATTTATCCATGGTAAGGCGGCATTGTATCCCCACTTCATGATTTGCTTCCAGAATAATAAACCGATCACAACCGCCCCAGCTACGGCGGCGAATAACACAAACACAGGCATCTCCCACCCCTCTCACGGATATAATGTATATAATAATGGTTGACGATTTTGCATCAGATCATGACGAATATCGGTCGGCATTTCATCCCAGTCCAATTGTGTGGTGATGGTGCGCCGAATCGGTTTTCCATCACGTTCAAAAAAGACCTCGACATCCGAAAAGATGTCCTCCATCACCGTGCCGATGCGGTAATGCAAGCGCACACCCAACAACAGCGCCTCGATTTGCCCCAACGATACGCTTGACGATATGCCTTTCACCGCTTGGAACATATTCATCAATAGCGTGCGGTCTTCGGTTTGTGTCAGCTCCAAGACCAACATCAGCGCCTCGATGGGGTCGATTTGCAGTTCATCAGCCAGCGTCTTGGCGACTTCGCCCCAAACGCGGGCGCGTTCTTGCAATTCGAGGCGTTTGCCGATCTGCCGAATGCCACGATACATCACCGATGCCGCGCCGATGCTGGCTAATGCCCCAGCCGCCACCAGCGCCATTTGCTCTTTAGAGGGGCGGGTGGTATTAAAATCGGAATTGCCCCAGTCTTCGACCAATTGTGCAAATTCTTCATCGGATATGGGTGTGTCATCGTGTTTAATCGGCACAGGATTACCACCCCGCAATGCCAAGCGAATATCGGCGACCAATTCGCGGGCAGTCCGATAGCGTTGACTGGGTGTGGGATGCAAGCCTTTCATCAACACATCATTCAAACGCGCTGGTAGATTGGCATTAAATTGGTGGATATGTGCGGGTGGGATATTATTCACACCTGCAAAATAAATCACAGGATCGACATTGCCTTGTAATAACTGCATGAATGGATGTCCCCCGCCTGTGAACATCCAATAAGCAATACAGGTGAGTGCATAAATATCGGCAGCAGGGGTGACATTATAACTATCTGTCATCTGTTCGGGTGCCATGAAGATGAGCGTGCCGAGATAACTGGCTTTTTTCTCGCCATGAACCCGATATCGCGCATCATTCACCCGCGCCAGTCCAAAATCGGCTAATTTGGGTGTGCCATGTTTATCGAGCAAAATATTTTGGGGTTTTAGGTCACGGTGAATGATCTCTTGGCGATGTGCATAATCTAAGCCCTTGGCGATTTGCTCTAATATACGCAAGGCATTGTTGGCTTGGAGTTGCTGATTGGGGGCAGTCACATATCCCCACAAATCACCGCCTTCTAAAAATTCCAGCGCCATATAAAAAATACCATTTTGCTCGCCATGCCCTTCGATGCGAATGATGTTGGGGTGTCGCAACTTGCCGACCACCTCTGCCTCGCGCATGAACATCACGATGATATTTTTTAGGCTCTGCTTATCAATTTCGGGTGGAAATTTTATCGTCTTAATTGCCACTTTACGCCGTTTGGGGCTTTCTGCCAACCAAACCTCTCCCATCCCGCCTGCGCCCAATTGCTTAATCAGGCGGTAATCACCAAATGTTTGCATATCCCCAACCTTTCTTCTTACAATACTCAATATCTATTATCACATATTTATATTGAAACCGCTACTCGGTTGATACTCTTGGGGGAAAGTGGCGGATATCACCATCTGATGATGGACATCCGCCACTGGTTTGAAGAGATATGCTAAGTGGTGAAATTATTTCTTCCGCCCCAATACATGCACCACCCATGCCAACAGGTTGCTCGGTGTGGCAGGTGGTGGTTGGGGGATGGTGGCGCGTTCGGCATCGGTCTTTGCCCGACGGCGTGCCAATTCTAGCTCAAGACTGTGCCGACCTGTCGCCATCGCCCAATGATGATTCCACGAAAAAATCGGACGTAACAAAAACGTCAGGCGTTTCAATAACGGTTTTTCGGCGCGGATGCGCCAATCGTAGGTGACGATGGTCATCTCGCCATGTGGTTCAAATGTCCAAACACCCCGCCCGATAAAATCGCCCTTGGCTTCGATGGTCAACGGCTTCGATTGGATAACGGTGAAATCCCATTTGAGCGTATAGGGCAGGTAGCCTTTGGTATGTAGGCGAATCGTCTCGCCGATATGATTCTCGTCACCTGCGGTGATGCGCTCCGCCGAAAGATAAACCGCCCGCCACCACCGTGGCAGGTCGGTCGCATCGGCTAAAATGGCGCGGATTTCATCTTCGCTCGCGTTGAAATGCCACGTTGTATGAAAATGATAATCATTCGCCATGTGTCATCCTTAATTCATCTGATAACGGAAATAGCTCCAGTCGCTGGATGCGCCCTGATTGCCCTGAAAATCAACACCAAAGGCGCGCCAGCGATATGTGCCATACCCGAATTGCGTGATATCAAAGAAAAACGATGGATAGTAGAAATAACCACCATAAATGTTTTGGCAATTATCTCCAGTGTCGTTGCATCGTTCAATCTGCAAGAAATAACTTTCTGCCCCAACCAGCACTTCCCATTCAAAGGCGATGCTGATAATCGTCCCCGACCCTGGCGGGTTGAGTTGTGCCAATGTGAACACCGCGAACGGCTCTGGTTCATATAAAATCGGCGCGGGCAGAGTTGTCGGTGTCGACACGACAGGTGCTGGTGGTGGGGGCAACGCCGCACCACTATATGGCTCTAGCCATACCTGACCACCTGTGCCAGCCGCCACCCAACCGATGAGTTCGCCATATGTCACCATCCACCACGTATATCCTTCTGCATATTGCGGACCACCCACCACTGGCACAACGGTGAACGGGTCTAATTGGGTCAATATCTCGGCACTGGTGGTCGGGTTCAGGCGCATATTCAGATATTGCACTTGGTTGGTCACACGCCCTTGACCGCCGACAAAAATGCCACTGGATGGCGTGGGGTTGATAGATGGTTGTTGTGGATTATTCGATGGATTATTGGCAATCGGCGGGGTGAGCATCGCCCAAGTGTTGGGGCTGGGGGGATTGCTGGTGACGGTATCGCGCACCCATACCAAGCGCGGATATTTGCCCTCATCACCCAGATACAACACCACACCCGTATTCGTGCCAACCGGATAATTGACCGTATCCACAAAGACCACCGCATACGTGTCCATGCCTTGTACAAATGATATATATGGCGCGAGTTGAACTGTGGCGATATTGAACACCACGCCATCACGCACACCAAAGGCATTCGACAGCGATACCCCCTGATAGGGCAACACACCTTGCATCGTGCCAGCACGATTCGCCACCACATATACCCCATTATTCCCCTCGCTGGCGAGTGGATAGGTATCTATCAACACCTGCTCACCATTTTGCATGAAGGTCGCTCGGTTGATGATATTATTGGCATCACTATAAAACGGGAATGGGGCATCGAGGACGCTGGGCGAATACACCTGTATGGTATTTTGATGCACACCCATACCGATAATTTCATCCGTGCGGTCGGGGAATTGTGGGTCGAGATATGGATAGATGACCTCGTTTGTGCGCGGTTCGATATCATACGTCAATCCACGAAATACATTGCTCTGGGTGAAAGTGTTGCTGACATAATCCCATTGATAGTGATCTAAGGTGAAAAATCCACCACTCGCCACAGGGGCGAATACCACATTCACCACATTAAAATTGAAGAACACGGGTACAGGGGCGAGCAATGTCCCTTGTGGCGGTAAGCTGACCATGTTGCTGGTCAGGCTTTGGGCAAACGACCCCATGAGCGTATCGAACACCAATAATGCCCAACTATCACCAAAAAAATACGAAAAGGCAAAAAACCGTCCATCGGCAGAGAACATTTCGGGTCTGCCCATATAACTCAAACTTGTCCCCGAATATGCGCCCGGCGCAGGTGCGCCAATGGTGTATTGGAGCAGGATATTTTTATTCAACAGATGATACACCACCAATACCCGTGCTTCATCTGAGCCTGTGAGGACATATGCCACGCGGTCGCCCGTTGGCGCAACCGATACAAAATATGGATAGTAATAACTTTCAAAACCTGTTGGCTTGGGCAGGATGAAATTGTCGAGGACTTGTTGCTCTGAATTGATTTGGATCATCCGTCCTTCGCTATCATCATATAACCACGCCCGCCACACATCATTTTGCGCCTGACTGATGGGTATCCACGATAAACACAGCACGATGACACATAAGAGCAATGGGTATTTGAAGCGCATAATCCCTCCTTGGGTATAACAAAATATTACTTTCATTATAGGAGATTTATGCGTTTTTCAATATGAGAAAAATCAATCCAATGGCTGATTTTTCACGCCAATTTCCAAGAAGATGACTGGATAAAATAACCTTGTGATGTGTTTGGACTATTGCCCGTCTTGAAATAATCGTTAAACCACACCCGAAAGCTCATGGCGCTCTCGATCGTATCGGCGACACCATCTAATTTATCTCCCACTATCAGGGTGAGGGTATAATCCCCTTCGTGTAGGGGGATATTGGGGATGGTGCAGAGCAGTGTGCCTTCTCCCAGCAATTTTTGTGGTGCATGGGCATCATATTGTGTCGAGACGGTGCATAAACGCTCGCCGAAGCGCGACTGGATGGTGACATGCACATAATCATACGGCTTGCCGTGCGTATCATAGCCAATCTCTAGCACGATGGTATCGCCCGTTTTGCAATCGGTGATGGGCGAGAGCGACTCGTTCAACAGGCATATCGAGCGGAAGATGGGCTTCATGCCCACCGAACGCCCAATGTGCTGGGTTAAATCGGCGCGCCCCAAAAAGTCATCTTGGCTGATATGCGCGGTGTATTCTTGGACGACATCATGGGTATCGCCAACGGCGTGGACTTGCCCATGCACCAGATAAATCCCGCGCTTACATAAATTTAGCACGGCATTGATATTATGACTGACGAACAACACCGTGCGCCCAGTATTCGCTACATCTTGCATTTTGCCCAAGCATTTGCGTTGGAATTCGGCATCGCCAACGGCTAATACCTCATCGACAATTAAAATTTCTGTCTCTAAATGCGCCGCCACCGAAAAGCCGAGTCGCAACAACATGCCACTGGAATAGCGCTTGATTGGGGTATTTAAAAAGCGTTCTACACCTGCAAAATCGACAATTTCATCAAATTTGCCTAAAATCTCGGCGCGGGTCATACCCAACACCGCCCCGTTCATCAAGATATTCTCCCGTCCTGTCAGTTCGGGATGAAAACCTGTGCCGACTTCGAGCAACGCCCCCACCCGTCCATACAGGTCTATCAGCCCCGTGGTCGGCTCGGTGATGCGTGATAATATCTTCAGCAGGGTCGATTTTCCCGCCCCATTGCGCCCGATGACGCCCACCGT
>PGTJ01000338.1 GCA_002794515.1 Phototrophicales bacterium | reverse complement strand
ATGTATCGGTGATTGTCCCCGCCAATGCCGCGCCACCCACGCCGATGACCACCACCGCGCCGATGATACAAGCATAAACCGATGTGCGACGCAATAACACGCTTTTGGATGTGTAATCCGTCAGCACATAACGCAACCCATTAAACCCATGTATCCCTGCGAGGACGAGCAGGGCAAAATCGTATAACCGCCAAATTGCCACACTGGCGACCAGATAATTCCAGCGTTCACCGACAAATTCAACGGCTGTGCCTGTATCATTGATGGCATTGCCTAAATATTGATTCAAGCCCAATTGATCAACGGTGGCGGTCACACCAGGGATGGTCGTGCCTGCAACTGTCAAATCGAACACCCCTTGCACAACGTGCATCACCGCCAAGTGTCCAAATACTAAGGGGATGATGAGCAAGCCACTCATCCGCATATACGACCACCAGAAGCGTTCTAATTTGCTCCCTTTGCCTTTGCCACCCAGCACAGCTGGTTCTTTGTTGCCCAGCACAAATCCCGCCAACACGGCAAAGACAAATGCCGCCACAATGCCCGCGCCAATGCCGATGATGAATGGTAATTGTTCCGCCAGCACTTCTGTTAAGGGCAGAATGGTCGGGTTCGAGCCGTAATACTTAATCACATGACCCAACATGAGCAAAAACACGGGAATGCACACCACCACCGAAACCGCCAACACCCACACGGCGGCGCGTTGTTGAAAGCGCCACCAACGCGGATTATAGTCTAAAATGCCGATGCGTAACCCATTAAAGGCATGATACACGACCGCCGCCACCAGCGCAAATTCGCCTAAGGTGAACAACGGGGTTTGATAAATAGCGATGGCTTTTTCGTATAATTCGGGATAAAACACCGACCACGATGTGTCGATGATGTGCAGGATGAAGAAGAACAACACACCCAAACCAGTGATGCGATGCAACACCCAACTCCATTGACCGATTGCACCACGATAGCGCAACGTCTCTGTTAATGTAGTAACAAGGGAACTCACGGTTAACAACCTTTCTACATATTCAAGAAAATCTGAATTTTTTCTTAATTCCAATAGTATAATTGCTCTCCATGAATTATAACATAGCCATAAAAGACTGCAATGAAACATGGTCTAATACGGATTTTTTCGTTATGATTGGTCAAAAAGGATGTGATAAATGTCAGATATAGACCTCGATAGCGCCCTATCACAATTTTATGAAGATGAATCGCTCACCGATGCCCTCACCGACCAACCCGCCGATGCCCTGCTCAAGTGGGGCGAATCGCAAGTGCAATTTTTGGCACAGCAGGCTCATGATACCGATGAATTCGATGCACAATTCACCGCCTTACGCAAACTCATCCGGAATGTGAGCAAATTTGTGGCAGAACATCAGGATATGCCCCTCGATGAACAAGCCGAAACATTATCGAAGATAACCAGCTTCGCCCAAAATATCGGCTTATCAATCAACCGCGCCATCACCGATATTATTGATGAGCAAAAAAATCTCACCGATACCGATTCGGTGACGCATGTCTTGGCGCAATTTGCCAAAGGGATAAATCCCGTTGTTGATGAAGCCGTATCTGCTACACCGCCACCGAGCGAAACCCCATCGACCGATGCCCCTGTCGATGATATCACCGAGATTTTGCCCAAAGGTGGGCTGATGGATTTTGTCAATAAAATCACCAGCACAGTCGCAGATATTAAAAAACAAATCGAACAGGCATCATCGGCTGATGATACAACAACCCCCGATGATGATCATGATATTTAATCGGCAATCTTATTTGAGGAGATATAACGCATGGCTAGTAAAAAATCACAAGAACAAAGTCCGCTCATGAATGCCATCATCGGCGTGGTCGGGGCGATTATCGTCCTGATTGCCGCCTTCTTTGGTATCAATTTTAGCAATGATGATAGTGGCACACAAATCGCCCCCGTCCTCACAGAACGCCCATCCACACGCCCAACACAAATCCCCGCCAACAATCCCACACCTATCCCACAAACAGCTGGGACGGGTGGCACAGTCCAACGGATAAATTTTGCACAAGGTTTTGGCGCACGCAAAGATTTTTGGCAGGTGTATTTCACCGCTCCAACGGGCAGTTCAGACCGCTCGACTTATGTCGGTGGGGTAGACCAAGCGGTCATCGATGCGGTGAATAGCGCCACGCGCACCCTCGACATCGCCGCCTTTGAATGGAATATCCCCCGCCTGACCGATGCCGTCCTCGCCGCTAAAAATCGTGGTGTCCGTGTGCGGATGGTGGTCGATAACGAACATACCGTAGATGATAGCGATTCGACCATCAAGACATTGATTGATGCGGGTATCCCCATGACTTACGATAATCGGAGTGCCTTCATGCACAATAAATTCATGATTATCGATAGCACCCTCGTCATCACAGGTTCGATGAACTTCACCATGAATGACGCTTATCGCAATAATAACAACATGATTTTTATGCGAAGCACACGCGCCGTTGAGGCGTATCAGACCGAATTTGATATTATGTTCGGTGGCACATTCGGACCACGCAAACCCGGTCATGAGTTGAGTTTCTCGTTAGATGGTGTCGCCGTCAGCATCTATTTCGGACCGGGCGATGATGTCTTGAGTGGATTAAATAATGAATTACAAAAAGCCCAACGAAGCATTCGGTTTATGACATTCTCTTTTACCGAAGACTCGATTGGCAATACTATCATGGCACGCGCTCAGGCGGGTGTACAGGTATCGGGCATTTTCGAGACACGCGGTAGCCAGACCGATGCTAGCGAGTTGCCACGGATGTTTTGT
>PGTJ01000495.1 GCA_002794515.1 Phototrophicales bacterium | reverse complement strand
GGAATTGCAGATGCCATGAACAACGATACAGGCAATGCCAGCACCATCGTCATGAAGAGTGGCGAGGCGGTGTTATTCACCAACAGGCGATTATCTATCCCTAGTGGTTGCATGAATGGTAATAAGGGGTTTGGATTGGCATTATCGAGCAAGATACCCGCCAAGATGGGACCTGTCGCCAAGCCGAATTGCCCCATCAAGAAAAAGTACGACATGTTGCTGGCGGCGCGGGTTTGGTTGCTCACCGCCGAATGGAGCATCCCCACAGGGTGAACTGCGCCACTGCCCACCCCTTGCAAAATGAAGGGGATGAGCATCAAATAATAATTATGGGTGCTGATGGCGACCAATAGCCATGTCACGAACATGCCCATGGTCATCAATAAGCCACCAGCCCCCAACCATCGCCCGCCATTTTTATCTGCCAGTAAGCCGAATGCGGGTTGCGTCAGCGCACCAGTCAGTTGTTGGGCGCTGATGGCAAAGCCGATTTGCGTGTTGGTCATCGGCACAATCGCCACGCTCATGAATACTAAAATCACCGACCCCATCGACATAAAAATATCGTTGGCGAGATGCCCAAATCCCACCGACCAAAAAGAACGTTCCTTCGGGATATACATATAGCCCCTTTTTGAGTTGATCAAGATATATGTGTTATGGACATATTTTACGAGGCGGGGTCTGACCAAATGAGACCAATTTCATGCCCTACACACCTCGCCGATTTTATGCTATCATACCTCACACATGGAGAGGTGCCAGAGTGGCCGATTGGGTCTGTCTCGAAAACAGATGTACCTGCAAGGGTACCGTGGGTTCGAATCCCACCTTCTCCGCTCCGCTTATATTCCCCCACCAATGCCCCCAATCATGAGGAAAACGCATGTCTGAAGGATTAATCTTGCAACAACGACTCGCTAAAGACGAATTTTTTGAATACGATGACCATTCACCCCTCAATGATGCCCAAAAGACCGAATTCACAGGCTTGAGTTATTACCCCTATAATCCTGCGTTGGCGTTGGTGGTGGATGTGACACCGATTGAAAACACACCCACCACGCAAATTATGACCACCAAAGATACCATCCGCAATTATCAACGCTATGCCACCTTCACCTTTGCCGTAGATGGTCAACCCGTGACCCTGACCATTTATCAGACCCCACACGGATTCTTTTTGCCATTTGTCGATGCCAATGCAGGCAAAGAGACGTATCCCGCAGGGCGATATATCGACCCTGTGCGACTGCCTGATGGGCGTTTTGTGGTGGATTTTAACACAGCGTATAATCCCTATTGTGCGTATAATGACCGCTACGAATGCCCACTCACACCTGCCGAAAATCGGATTTCGGTGCCCATCTTAGCAGGCGAAAAAATCCCAACAGGCGATTGGATTGAACTCAAATGATGGATCATCTGAGCGCGAAAATCTGTTATTTCATCCGTTTTTACCGAAAAGTCGGGTCAAATATCGCGTATGTAGCGCGGTCGCAAAGACAAATAG
>PGTJ01000722.1 GCA_002794515.1 Phototrophicales bacterium | reverse complement strand
TCCTGATGATGTGGAACGTACTAACCGTGAAGCCAATGAACAATCGGCAAAAGGCTTAAAGACGGTTGCCTTTGAAAATCGGTATCGCACCAAAGATGGTGACTATCGCTGGTTCTCTTGGCAAGCAACACCCGACCTCGAAAATGGGGTGATTTACTTCATTGCGCGCAACATTACAGAGGCGAAACGCGCCAATGCCGAAATTGAGCGCCGTGCTATCGAACTGCAAACGGTAGCCGAAGTGAGCGCAGAGGCGACACAAAACTTGAACATCCGCCAATTATTGGTCGATGTATCGAACCTGACCAAAGAACGCTTCGATTTGTATCATGCTCATATCTATCTGTTAAATGAAGATGGTGAAGACCTCATCCTCGCTGGTGGTGCTGGCGAGGCGGGGCAGATCATGGTCTCGCGTGGGCATCATATCCCACTCTCACACCCACACAGTATCGTGGCATTATGCGCCCGCAGTAAGCAAGGTGTGATCGTCAATGATG
>PGTJ01000541.1 GCA_002794515.1 Phototrophicales bacterium | reverse complement strand
TCCCCGGTCCAGATACATCTTGCGATATATGGGCGGCGACGATCCCCGCCACGGCTACCGCTTCTCCGCGTATTTTATATTATAAATTTCAGTTGGTCGATGGCACAGATAGCGATTGGTATGTCGATGACCATGCTCATAACAGTTATGATCATGAAGATCGTTACGAGAATGGCAAGGGCTTCATGGTGGATGAGAATGATGGCTCTGTGTTCAATAATTCCTTCAATATCACTGTTTATAATGCGTCTGCTTATGCCACACATTTAGATAATTGGGCGAGTCATGCAACGATTTATCAGATGATGCCCGATCGCTTCCGCAATGGTGACCCAACCAATGACCAATGGGTCTATAATGATGTGTATGGCAACCCCGCTACACTGCACGCCACATGGCACGAAGCGCCAGAAGATGCCCGTGTCACCAATCAGTGGAGCAGGGACTTTTTTGGTGGCGATTTGCAGGGTGTGATGGATGAGCTAGATTATCTGGAATGGTTGGGAGTCACGGCGATTTATTTCAACCCCATTTTCAATGCGCCCTCGAATCATGGTTATGACACCACCGATTATCTGAATATCAACCCTCGTTATGGAAATAACGCTCTGTTTCAACAATTCGCCACCGAAGCCGAAGCACGAGGGATTAAAATCATCTTGGATGGTGTGTTCAATCATACAGGTTCGGATTCGCGTTATTTTGATCGGTATAATCGCTGGGATGTTAATGGCAATCCCTTTTTGGGTAATGACGGCAGTGGTGCATGTGAAGCGGCGAGTTCACCGTTTGCCTCATTTTATCAATTTTTAGGCGCACCTTTCACTGGTCCGTGTTATGGTGGACGGCGTTACGAATCGTGGTGGGGATATGATACCTTGCCTAATCTGGTCGATTGGGTGGCGAATAATGCCGTGCGGGATTATGTTTTCGATGTCAACAATGACGGCACGAATGGCGTGAATAGTGGCATGGCGGTCATTCAATATTGGTATTCATTGGGTGCGGATGGCTGGCGGTTTGATGTGGCAGATGAAATCCCGCACGATTTTTGGGCGCAATTCCGCACACAAGTCAAGAATAATGATAACCTAAACGGACCGCTTTACAGTGAAGTATGGTTCGAGGCTCAACCATGGCTTTTGGGCGATCAGCTCGATGCCACCATGAATTACCGGTATCGCAAAGCGGTGCTGGGCTTTTTGATTGATAGCACATGGACAGATAACG
>PGTJ01000353.1 GCA_002794515.1 Phototrophicales bacterium | reverse complement strand
GTATTAGAGCGCGAAATGGCGGTGTATCGCTTGCGTTTTTCTGCAGAACAAATCGAGACCAAATTGCAAAAATGGGCGGCATCGAATCAATATGCCGATGTTCATGCGGTGTATCGAGCCATTGAATTGGGTCATATCACCGCCGATGAGGTGGTTTGTGCGCTTATCGAAGAAGAATTCATCCCGCATATCGCCCGTGCCGATGGCAAGCGTGTGAATCATGCGCGTGTGCGGTTGTGTCGCTGTTGGATGATGGCAGAAGAACATATCAAGTGGACACTCGCCTCGCGCATCACCATCGATACCCCAATTGTTGGGCGGATGATCGGCAAAGATAAGCCGTTTATGATGGTACATCGGGCAGATTGCCTCAATGCGCCAACCCCCGATGAGGCTATCAAACTGCGCTGGCAAAAACCAACGACCAACAGCCAATCGGCAGAATTCATCATTCATGCGCCATTCCGATTCGGCATATCCAGTGTGATACTCCATAAATTCGAGACACATCAAAAACATAATCATGAGAATATGGTATTGCATCGTTTTTATACCGAGACGAATGCCTATCAGACGACCATCACCTGCACCATCACCGCGCCCAATATGGATGTGATACACGAGTTACAAAACGAATTTAACATCCTTCAAGAACGTGGCGATATATTCGATTATTCCGTATGGGGATTGTTTCATAGCGAGCATTTACGCTTATCTGGCAAATTAGATAAACGCCAACATAATCCTTATACCCTCAAACAAATTCGTGACCAAGCAATGTTCTTCGGGCGTGATGAAGAAATCAAACGGATTATCGAATATCTGCGCGAAGGAGAGACATTCATCGTGTTATACGGTCAAAAACGTATCGGCAAAACATCACTCATGGAACATCTGGGGGAGCATGTCATCCCCAAAACATTGCCCAACGACATCTTGCCTATCTTTTTTGATGCGCTCAGTTTAGCACCATTCAACACGCAAACTCTATTACGAGGTCTCATCGAGAGCGCCATACCGCACATCACCCGCACTATCAAGCGGGCAACATTGCCCACCGATTTGCGCTTGCGCCCCAATGAATTGCATCAGAGTCCATTCACTTATTTTGCCCAATGGGTCAAACGAGTCGAAAAACGATTGGGTGGCAAACGCATCTTATTCATGATCGATGAATTCACCCGTGCCGAAGAGGAATATAGACGGGGGCAAATCGATGAGTCGTTTTTTAGCGGATTACAATGGTTGGCGGGCAACCAACATATCGGATTTTTTATTTGTGTGCATGACCATATTTATCGGCAAAATACACAAAGTTGGGGTTTTCTTCAGCGTGGACATCCGTTATATTTACGCACATTAGATAAACAAGCCGCAAAAAAACTCATCCAATTACCTTTACAATCCTTGTATCAATTCGATGAGGGAATTGTCGATAAAATTGTCGACATGACCAATGGACATCCCTATTTTATACAAGCGATCTGTTTAGAATTAAGCGTACACATGTCAAAACAAGATACACATCACATTACCGATGACGACCTCAGCGTAGCTATCAATAGTGTATTACACAACGGAAGACATTATTTTCATCATTTTCATAACCAAGAGAACCCCCTATGCAATGATGTTCTCAAGTGCATCGCCTTTTTAGCTGATGATGAACATCAATGGGTGGAACGCGAAACCATTCAAGAAGCCGCCCTTGAGTGGCAAATCGGCAATCGGATGAGCATTGCAGAAAGTATTGGAATATTGTATCAGGCAGGCATCATCGAAGCACGCACCCACAACAATACCAAATCAACCTATCGCATCCCGATAAAGCTCTTCCAATTTTGGTTACGACAAGGGACACATCCCCTCATTCGCTCTGACATGCAAAAACACGAAGGACTATCGTCATGAACACCTCTCAAAATCAGAATCCATATTCTCGACTATTGCACCTATTTGATGCCGACCATTTTTATGGACGTACCGATGAAATTATCGTCATCTTACAAGTGATAACCGCACCACATCCCACCAGCCAAGCCATCTATGGTAGCCGCACCATCGGCAAGACCGCCCTGCTCAATTACCTCAGAGACCCCGATGGGGCGATAAAAACCTATCAAAATTTTGTGCATAGCGCTTACCGTATCGGTGGTGGGCGGTATTTGCATTTTGTGTATATCAACTTGAACTTATTCACCGAAGGCGATGAACTGTTCTTCATTTTATTAATGAGCCTTGAACATAGTTTGGATGATGACGACTCGCCTGCGCCCGATTTTGCTATCCCCGTTTATGATAGCCACATGCCCAAACAGCAACTGCACCATATCTTGCGCGAGGCGCTCAAACTGTTAGATGATGGTGGTGTGCGCGTGGTCTTTTTATTAGACGATTTCGACAATGTGGTCATGATTTTGCAACCAGAAGATGACCATCTACTTCGTACATTGGCGGATATTGCCCCCTTCATCATCGCCACAGAAAAACCCATCCCCGAATTGCGACCCGATATTGTCGAGACATCGCCCCTATTGGGCATTTTGCGCCCCAGCGCGTTGGGCTTGCTCACCAATACATCGGCACAAGACCTCATTCGCGGTCCCGCCCAAGAAGTCAACGTCATTTTATCAGATACAGAGGTGCTATTTTTGCTATCTATCGGAGGAAAGCATCCCTTTCTATTATTATCGGTGTGCGAATTTTATTTTGATATGCGTCGTGAAT
>PGTJ01000413.1 GCA_002794515.1 Phototrophicales bacterium | reverse complement strand
CATCATTGTTGATGCAGTAGAATTGATACTCGGTGGTAAGGCGGATGTCTCGATGGTGCGCTCTGGGGCAGAAAAAGCTGTTGTCGAGGGTGTTTTTTCGTTGGAGATGCCATCGAAAATTGCCATCACCGAATTGCTCAAACGCGAAGAATTGACCGATGAACCCGAACCCCAATTCGTCACCCTCTCGCGTGAATTACGCGCCAATGGGCGCTCAACGGCGCGGGTGAATGGCATCACCGTCAGCCAAGAAATTTTGCGCGCCATCGGCGATTTGTTGGTGGATATTCACGGTCAAAGTGAACATCTCACGTTGTTCAACCCACCGCATCACCTCGATTTACTCGACCGTTATGCCGATTTGATGGAAATGCGCGAGGCATTGCGAACTGTCACCGAACATCTCGCCGAGATTCGCCGTGAGATTCGCGGTCTGATGGAAGATGAAGCATCGAAACAACGCCGTGCCGAGATGTTGCGCCATGCCGTAGAAGAGATTGATGCCGCCGAACTCAAGCCCAATGAAGATGAAGAACTCAAGGCTGAGCGTAATCGCTATGCCAATAGCGAACAATTGGCAAAGTTATCTGCCGAAGCGGGCATGTTGCTCAATGGTGGCGATGACGGACGATTGCCTATGTCGGCGATTGATGCCCTCGCACGGGTGGCGGTATTGGTCGAAAAATTATCTGCCCTCGACCCCGATTTGACCGATTTAGCCACCCAAGCCGATAATCTGAGCGAATTGGCGCAAGATTTATCGCGTGAATTAGCCGATTACGCCGAAAATATCGAATATGACCCCGATCGCCTGAACGAAATCGAAGAGCGCCTCGAACTGATCGCCAATTTGCGCCGTAAATATGGCAATTCCATCCAAGCCATACTCGCCTATGGCGAAAAATCGCGCAAAGAATTGGATAATATCGAACACAGCGAAGAACGCTTGAATGACCTCCGTAAACAGGAGCGCGAATTGCTCATACAAATTGGGGCGATTAGCGCCGATATTAGCAAGGTGCGTAAGAGCATCGGTGAGCAACTGAGCAAGCGTGTGGTTAACGAACTCAAAGATTTACGCATGGAACGCACCCAATTCGAGGTCAGATTAGAACATACACCCGACCCTGAGGGGTGTTTTGTCGGTGATAAACGATATAAATTCGATTATACGGGCATCGATCACGTTGAATTTATGATGAGCGCCAACCCTGGCGAGCCGTTGCGTCCATTGGCGAAAGTCGCATCGGGGGGCGAGGCGGCGCGGATTATGCTCTCGCTCAAGCGGGTGTTGACCCAAGCCGATTACACCCATACGTTGATTTTTGATGAAGTCGATCAAGGCATTGGTGGGCGTGTTGGCAGTGTGGTCGGCGAAAAGTTGTGGGAGCTCACGCAGGGGCATCAGGTGTTGGTCGTCACACACTTGCCCCAATTGGCGGGTTATGCTGATAAACATTTTCATGTACGCAAAAAAGTGATCAAAGACCGCACCGCTACCGAAGTGCTGACGTTGGATGATGACTCGGCGCGGGTACGTGAACTCGCCGAGATGCTCGGCGCGACAGGCGAGGGGAGCATCCAGAGCGC
Organism: Phototrophicales bacterium; assembly: GCA_002794515.1. Taxonomy (GTDB): domain Bacteria; phylum Chloroflexota; class Anaerolineae; order Aggregatilineales; family Phototrophicaceae. Next base: position 587 of record PGTJ01000413.1, on the reverse strand, counting down.
CCAAGAAATTTTAGATGAGGCGCGCAAGAAAAAAGCGCAAGTCCCGCGTCTCGATGCCACACAGATGAAACAGACCAAGTTGTTATAGCTTTGGAAGGATAAGCTGATGGTCGATCATATTCCCCAAACCACCCATCCCTTATTCCGTCATGGACAAAAAATGACCGTTGAAGAATATTTCCAATTACCCGAAACCAATATCCATATGGAATTAATCGGGGGCATTCTCCATGTGTATGACGGGCAGGAGGGGAATATGCCAGCACCAACACCGCAACATCAAGAAATTTTAATGTCCATACTTGCCTATTTGTTGCCAATTACAACCAAAAAGGGCTTATTTACCGCACCAATCGATGTTTTGTTGGATGATGTCGTTGTCCAACCCGATATTTTGTGGGTATCACCCCAAAATACACATTGCCAAATCACCAATCGGTGCATGATTGGCGCACCCGATTTAATCATCGAAATTTTATCACCCAGCACCCATAAACAAGACCGCTTATCCAAATTTGATATTTACGAGGCACATGGCGTGATGGAGTATTGGATTGTCGATCCCGATGTGCAAATTATCGAAGTAT
>PGTJ01000392.1 GCA_002794515.1 Phototrophicales bacterium | reverse complement strand
GGAATAATGAATGATTTTATGGGCGCAAGCCAATTATTGCGCCTTAACAGCCTAATCAAAAAAGCGATTCTTTGATACGGGCGATTTGATGTTTAAGGTCGGGGAGTTCGTTCAGATCTTGGATGACCTTATTATAACTGTGCAAAATGGTTGAATGGGTGCGATTGAACAATGCGCCAATTTGATTTAGCGAATAGTCGGTTTGTTCGCGCAATAAATAAATGGCTATTTGGCGGGCAAAATTGATTTTGCTCACACGGCTCGAACCCGTGATGTCCTCTACGGTCAGTTTGAAATAATCGGCGGTGGCGCGCAGAATATCGGCAGAAGTCACCTTACCTTTTTGCAGATGGTCGCGTGGGCGGTCATATTGGTCGAGCGTTTCGGCGGCGGTCGAGACACTCAATGGGCTTTTATTGAAACGGGTTTTTGCCATCACTTGGTTAAACATCCCTTCTAACTCACGAACATGGCGATAGGCTTTTTTGGCAATCATCTCTTGCACTTTGCGGTCTATCGTAATATTGTGTTCCAATGTCCACATTTCGACAATAGCCAGTCGTGCTTCATAGGTCAACGGTTGGACATCCGTCACAAGACCTGCCTGAAAACGCGATTTTAAGCGGTCGGCGACATCGGGAAAGTCACGCGGGTGGCGGTCGCTGGCGAAGACAATCTGTTTGTTAAAGCGATGCAGTTCCTCGAAGGTATGAAATAATTCTTCTTGTGTGGCATCTTTGCCGATGATGAATTGCATATCATCCATCAACAACACATCGGCTTCCCGATAGCGTTGGCGAAAGCGTTGGGTGGTATTGGTGCGGATGGCATGAACCAAATCGTTGGTGAAGATTTCGGCGGTCACATAAATCACATTCAAGCCCGCCTTCAGGCATTCGTTGCCGATTGCTTGCAGAATATGACTTTTGCCTAGCCCAACCCCACCATAAACCATGAATGGGTTATAATTATGACCCGGACATTCAGCAACAGCCGTTGCCGCCTCATAGGTCATACGATTATTCTCGCTGGGGATGAAGCGCTTAAAGGTCATCTTGGGGTTGACCGGTATGCCTTCTACATCCTGATTTTTTGGGGTGGCAATCAGTTCATGAAGAGGCAAGGGCGGACGGGGTGTCTCGACAATTTCGACCTGACGACGAGGCAAGCGAAACAGAGGCATTTCCTCTTCTTCAGATTTAACCGCTTCAGGTGGCTTCTGACGCACCTCAAAGCGCAGTTCGTTATATTGCCCGCGTGTGACATCATCTAACACACGGCGCAATTGTCGATACAAGCGCACTTGTAACATCTGGCGCACAAATTCATTGCGAACACCAATTACGAAACGATTTTCCGCGTCTAATTCAATGAAAAAAGACCCGCGTATCCACGTATCGTAACTGTTTTTATCCAGATGTACTTGTAATTGTTGACATGCCAGATCCCAAGTCTTCTGTCCGTCCATCTCTGTTTACCTTGTTCAATAGAGACGATAATACCCCACACATGTGACGCATCTTAAACAGCAAATCACAAGGCGTTTTATCATCCCCGCCAATATACGTTATTTGAATGTTGTTTAGTTCGCTAGTGTGGTCAATAAAACACCGTCCCAAAAATTGCGGCTAATTGGGGGCAGTGTTAAATTTGTTTAATGCCCCTAGTATAGCGCACTTTTTTGAATTACTCAACCTCATTTATCCCACATTTACCCACATTTTCAAACCTTTATGAAACCTCAATGATTCCTCAATTCTTCTAGCTGATGTGCATACAAAAATGAATTTTTCAGGATTTCTTATTGAAAATGATTTGAATTTATCAGTTTTCACATGAAGAAACGTTAAGAAATTTCTAAATCGCCTGCTTAGCTGTCGACTCGCAATAAATTTCGGTGTACAATTAGAAAAAACATACGAAATTCATAAATCAAGGTTAGATAATGGAGCGAAGTAGCTAACAATGACCGACCAATACAATGCCACCAACAATCATGGCGATGAACATGTAGAAGTGACTGCCGATGTGATCAAAGTATCTGCAAAATCACGTTCAACAGCCGTAGCGGGTGCAATCGCAGGGGTTATCCGTGAACGTGGGACAGCCGAAGTACAAGCCATCGGCGCAGGTGCGGTGAATCAAGCTGTCAAAGCCTTAGCCATTGCGCGGGGGTATTTAGAACGCGACTCGTTGGATATTGTCTTTTTGCCGTATTTCACCGAAGTAGATATTGACGGGCAAGAACGCACCGCCGTGCGCTTTCAAGTCGAGACGCGCAAAACCGCATAACCGCATTTAACACAACCCCATAACAGAGCCTTTTTCTCCATCCAGCGAGTATTCTCTGGATGGTTT
>PGTJ01000152.1 GCA_002794515.1 Phototrophicales bacterium | reverse complement strand
GCCTAATGTCGTCTGAAAATCCATCTCAAAATAGCAGTTCTGTCTCTCTGAGCGCCCTAATCAAACGGGTGAACGACCTATTTGAACTATTACGCAGTCAACGCGAATTGTTGCGCCAAAAAGGCATTAATTTGCCCACTGGCGCATTAGATAATTTGCGGAGCATCAAAGCACGGCTCGAAGCCATCCAACGCCAAGTAGATAGCAACAAGGTCGAATTACAACGCCTCCGCGCCCTTGCCGAGACCACCGCCCTCATCAATTCTAGCCGTGACACCGATTCGGTGCTGAATCAGGTGATGGATACGGTTATCAATCTGACTGGTGCAGAACGCGGCTATATCGTCCTCAGAAATCGCATCACAGGTGAATTTGATCAATTTCGTGTGGCACGCGGGTTAGATACATCGCAGATGGTGTTTAATGGTGGTGCAGATGAGGCTAAAAGCGGCAAGCGCGATGAACTGATTGTCAGCAAGACGATTGTCAACGAAGTGGCACGCACAGGACGGGCGATCATCACCGATAACGCCAGTAACGATGAGCGTTACCGCGACCAGAAGAGCGTGGTCGGTTTTGCTTTGCGTTCTATCCTCGCCGTGCCGCTCAAAGTGCGTGATGAAGTGATTGGCGTGGTTTATTGCGATAACCGCATTTTGGCGGGGTTATTCCAACCGGGCGACCTCGATATCATGAATGCCTTTTCTAATCAGGCTGGGGTTGCCATCGAGAATGCGCGACTATTTGAACTCACCCGTCAACAATTGGAACAAGTCACCACCATCCGAGATTTGATGGATAACGTGTTCGACTCCATTTCGAGCGGGGTGATGACGGTCAATTCGCACCTGCGCGTGACCGCATGTAACGCCACCGCGTGTCGCATTTTGAATGTGAATGATGAAAATGATGTCTTAGACCACATCATCAAAGATATTTTTCCGCCTATCAGTGCCGATTTTTATGATGCCGTCACCCAAACCCAGCGCGATGGCAAAGCCAAAACGCTCGAATATCCCGTGCAAGTCGGCGACAAAAATCGCACATGGAGCATCACCATCAGCCAATTGCGCGATGAACAAAGCACCGTGCAGGGCGCGGTATTGGTGATAGACGACATCACCGAACAACGTGAACTCGAATTACGCCTCAAGCAACTGCGTGTGTATTTGCCTGCTCCATTGCTAGATAAAGTCACTGATATTTCATTAATCGAGCAAGGTCAAGAGCGCGAAATCACCGCTATCGCCACCGATATTCGTGGCTTCACCAAAATCAGCGAATATATGCAACCCGAAGAAGTCATGGAGACCATCAACCAATATCTCAGCCTCGCCAGCGATGGTATCAATCTGTACGATGGCATTGTCGATAAATATATGGGCGATGCGGTATCGGGGTTATTCAACACACAGCTTAATCCACAAAAAGACCACGCGGTGCGGGCTGTTCGCGCCGCCCTGAGCATTTTATACGATTTGCGCGCCTTGCATGAGGTATTGCCCAAAGAGAAACACCTGTTTTGTCGGATCGGCATCCATACTGGACAGGCATTCTTGGGCAACATCGGTAGCCCAGACCGCCGTGAATTTTCGGCATTGGGCGAGGCGGTGAGTGTGAGCAAATTTTTAGAGGGCAACGCCGTCCCCGGCGAAGTCCTCATCAGCGAGGCGACTTATCAACTGGTTAAAGATGATTTTGAATGTGAACACTTTCCGTTGGAGCAGAACAAGAAATATCCTCATATCACCCATGCCTATAAAGTGGTCAGGCGTAAAAAAGGGGCGAACACAGGATCATTGTTCTTAGATACCGAACTCGAAGCCTTGCTGAAAGGGTAGCCTGTGCCAGAAGTGGCTGATGTGGTGCAACATTGCAACCTGTTGATGAGAAAAGAGTATCTACTCACATCCACGACGCACCACATCGGCAATGGTTTCCCCTGCCAGTTGATGCCCCGCATCATTCCAGTGACTATCATATTCGTAATAAGTCAGTATACCCATACTTGCCCGATTTTCAAATGTGGGGAGTAAATCGATAAATGTCCAACCATCCATGTCGGCGATCATATCGGCAATAACATCGTGTAGGTTATCTTTATTGGCATCCCACACCGTATAATCCACCGCTTCATCACTGATGCTCAGCCAACCTGCTTCATCCAGCACCAAACGCCCGCCATTTTGCAACACATATTGACGGTTGCCCATCGGGTCGGCATACGAAAAGTAGAGATGCTCTTTGCTGGGGATGTAAATGAAGCCCAAACAGGCATCGCCCGCCATCGCTTGGATTTGCGATAACGCATCGCCCAACAGGCGCATATTCTGCGATTGTTGATACGTCTCGTGCGTGCCATTCAGCCACCACAGAGAACTGCTCAGATAGGCGATATCGCCGAAATTGGCATGTGTGAGCGGATACAAATACCAATCGCGTTGCGGAATGCCAAAGGCTTCTGGCGGGGCATCGGGCGGGACGGCGGTAGCGTTGCTGGTCAGCATCTCGCGGGTTTTGAGCGCCGTGTGTGAGGTGGCGATATTGCCCAAATCGTTCCCTTCAAAAAAGGCGATGAGTATCCACTGATGGTCATCGCCACCATAATCGCGCATGACTGCCACATACTCCAACGGACCAAATCCGCGCCAGCCCAAATTGCGGACAGGTGTATTCAGCGATTGCGCCAGATAATCGACCCACGGTGTTTGCCCGCCATCAGTGAACGAGTCGCCAATGGCGATGATCGGATAGCTATCGGCAGTCAGGGCAGGGCGACGGAAGCCATCGGCATCTCGAAAAATGACCACATCTTCTAAAATCCGATTCGTGGCGGGTGGACGCACCAATCCTTGTTGATGGGCGAAATTATCGCCATTGTAATCGGTGAAGATGAAGCGCGTCCCGCCCAATTGAATTTCGCCACTATTCAAAATCAGCAAAACGGCGATGATGCCAATCGCCGTCCCGCCGAGCATCAGCCCGATATTGATGAGCAAATTGCGCTTGTTCAACACTCCTCCCATGTGGGGATTTCCACATCTAACCCCGCAGGTTCTTGCATGAATATCCATTGACTTTCGATGAGTAGGTCATCTTTTTGTGGGATGATCCGATGATATTCTTTATCGGCTTCGAGTCGCCAGGTGAAGATATTGGCGCGTAAATCGGTGGCGAGGATTCGCATGGCTTTGCGTTGCCAGCGTGGATCGATAATCGGGAATACCGTCTCGACACGGTTGTATAAGTTACGGCGCATCATATCGGCGCTACCTGCATAGACCCGTTGGTCGGGCGGGGCGTTGTGAAAATAATAAATGCGGGTATGCTCCAAGTAGCGCCCCAAAATGCTACGCACTTTGATATTTTCGCTCAGTCCTGCCACACCAGGACGCAGGCAACATAGCCCACGCACAATCAGGTTGATTTTCACCCCCGCTTGCGAGGCTTCGTAGAGCTTCATAATCATCACATCTTCTTCAAGCTGATTCATCTTGAGGATGAGGCGGGCGAATTTGCCTTCTTTGGCGGCTTGGATTTCGCCATCAATCAAATCACTCAGGCTGGGATGCAAATATTCAGGCGCGACCAACAGGCGCTTATATTCGGTATCGGGCGCGTATCCCGTGAGCCGATTGAACAAGCGTGAAGCATCATCGGCTAAATCGCGGTTGGCGGTGAGCAATCCCACATCCGAATACAGGCGGGCGGTGGTTGAATTATAATTGCCACTGCCCAAATGCACATATCGGCGCAGTTCATCCCCCTCTTTTCGCACCACCAAGGCAATTTTGGCGTGTGTTTTGACTTGCAATTTCTCTACACCATATGTCACATGCACCCCCTGATGCTCCATCGCTCGCGCCCATTCGAGGTTATTTTCTTCATCAAACCGCGCTTTGAGTTCGACCAGCACCGCCACTTGTTTATCATTCTCACGGGCTTCCATGAGTGCCTGTACGATTGGTGAGTTTTTCCCCACCCGATACAAGGTGGCTTTGATGGCGATGACTGTGGGGTCTGTGGCGGCTGTACGGAAAAATTCTTCGACCGCCAAGAACGACTCGTATGGATGATGAAGCAGAATGTCTTGTTGGCGGATGACATCGAAGATATTCATGCCCATCGTCAATATTTCGGGCATTTTGGGGACATACGGGGGATATTTTAAATCTGGGCGGTTGACCGCCATCAATTCAAATAAATTCGCCAAACCCAACATGCCATCCATCAAATACACATCGCGGTTGATATCGACTTCTAGCTCCTCTATCAATCGATTCAACATGCTGGCGCTGATGCTCCGATTCACCGTCAGGCGCACCACCGAGCCGAAACGCCGCTCTTTGAGGCTATCTTCGATGAGCGTGCTAATATCCAACGAGTCGCGCTCATTTTCGTAATCGATATCGGCATTGCGGATGACACGGAAGGGGTGGCATTCGACAATCTCCATGCCAGGGAAGAGCAAATCGAGGTTATAAGCGGTCAAATCTTCGATGAACACAAAGTGATCTTGATAATTTTTATCATTTGGTGCGCCATAGCGCATCATCACTTTGCCCAAATTGACCAAACGGGGCAACACTTCTGGAATTTTGATGCGGACAAATTCTAAATCGTCATCGGTATATTCACGGCGCACATATACCCCTAAATTCATGCTCAAGTTCGAGATAAACGGGAAGGGGCGGGCATGATCTGCCGCCAATGGGGTCAATACAGGATACACCTGCTCATAAAAATAATCACGCAGGGCGCGATTTTCTGCTTCATTCAACTCCACCATTGGCAAAAAGACAATGCCCTCTTGTTTGAGTTCGCGTAGCAACATACGCCGTGTCTCTTGCATATCAGCTAATAATGCTGTGATATGCTGGCGTATGGCGCTCATCACTTGTGCAGGGGTGAGACCATCTGGTCGGGCAGTGGTGATGCCCACTTGCAATTTTTCTAAATATCCCGCCACACGCACCATGAAAAACTCGTCGATGTTATTGGCGACAATCGCCAAAAATTTGACTCGTTCCAGTAACGGGATGCTCTCATCTTGAGCGAGCGCCAAAACACGCTGATTGAATTGGATGGTGCTGATTTCGCGGTTGATATAATTCTCTGGGTTCAATTGTGCTTCGGCGGGAATATGAATTTCTTTTTTCTTAGACATACAGGTAGCCACCCTCACGTTGTGATGACGATTTATTTCATCATTATAATCGCAATATGATTTGTTTTCTATGTACCTTCAATAACATGAAATAAATTATCCGCATGGCGCACAACATGTGTGATTTTGGCTTGAATATGTGGGCTATCGATGACCAACACACCATCGGCATAGGTGTATGGCACATTTTCGATGACCACCTGTTTGGTATTCATCAGGTCGAGGGTGATCGTGTCGTCACAGGCGATTTTGCCATGCTTGGGCATAATCAACTGAAACATAGACCGATGCAACACACGCCCATCGCCTAATGATGTGAGTGTGGCGGGGCTGAATGCCCGATACATCGGTTGGACATCACCATACGCGATGATGATTGTGCCGTTGGCATAAAGATTGGTGATCTGTGCCTGCACTTCTTTTTGCATCATGGCACATTGTTCGGTTTGTGTTTGTTTGACACCTGAATACCCGATTTCAGCTAAATCGGCAGGGGCATCGCTGAGGGTGAGTAAGATGTCGCCGAGCGATTCGCCCGCCTCGACACGGTGCATCCAATCGGTAACGACATGTTGTACCAACCAACACAATCCCGCCCCAACCTGATAAAAACGGGTTAACCCATGACCAATTTCGCCAATTTCTGGGGGAATCCCATATAATGTTTGTCGTGCTTGTTGCTCGATATAATGTGCTGTGCCTTCGCTTCGGTCTAAAAAGCGTTCATATCCCAACAAGCTACTATGATGCGACAGACTCGCACGTCGTAACCGTCCCAGATGTGCCAGAAAGCGAATTTTTTTATCGACATCCCAATCAGACCGCAATACCTGCGCTTCGAGTTCACATAATGTTCGATAATCGGGGTTTAGTTCGGGATAATAACTCATAGCAGTGAAAAAATCGGGTTGTATCGGCGTAAAATGATGATGTTGGTACACATGAAATCCTTCATGATAGGCAATTGGCACAAGGGTTTGCATATCTTTGCCAACAATTTTCACGGGGATGGTTGCCGTCTGAATGCCATGAATGTCGGTGCTGGTGGCGGCGACCAAATTCGCGGGGCGTTCTGTCGGTGGGTGAGGATGGTTGATGAACACCATTTGGTCATCATCATAGACCACAAATGGAATTTGACTGATATCATAGCCTGTCCATATATCGCGCAATGGATGAAGTCGCGCCTGTTGGATATAGGATGTAGCTTGTTCAACTGTGAGCATAAATACCTCTCTTGGTGGTTTAATCTTTCTGATTGTACCGCACAATCATCGTAAAT
>PGTJ01000517.1 GCA_002794515.1 Phototrophicales bacterium | reverse complement strand
GAGCAAGGTATATGGCTCTGATATCACCACCGATGAACTATTCATCCGCCACACCTATCTGGCGCAATTCACCCGCCTCATCGGATATGCCTCGTTGCTCAATCGGCAAAGCGATATGCCCGATAAATATGAGGAACTCGAAGCGATTCTCGATGGCACGGCATTTGAGCAATTCGGCATCGGCAACATCAGCGAAAATGATTTTTATAGCTGGGTATTATTGCCCGAAATCCGGGATGAAGCCCTGTCCGCCTTTTTTACGTTGATTAATCACCTGATTGTGTATGACCTCAAGCAAATCGACCAAGATTTGCTCAAACAACTGTATCAAAATTTGGTCGACCCAACCACCCGCCACGATCTGGGCGAATATTATACCCCCGATTGGTTGGCAGAATTAATCCTGCACGAGATTGATTACAACGCGCCCAAAAGTTTATATGATCCCGCTTGTGGCAGTGGCACATTTTTATTCACCGCCATCAAACGCCTGATTAAATTGGGGGTGCAGGGTGAAGCATTGGTCAAATTTTGCATGAATAACATCATGGGGACAGATGTCCATCCGTTGGCGGTCACCATCGCACGGGTTAATTATCTGCTGGCATTATCCAAAGAAATGCAGACGACTTCGGCTCATCGACAAGGTTATTCTATCCCTGTGTATATGGCAGATGCTATGATTAAGCCCGAACAAGGACAATCGGGCGTTTCACTTCAATTACCCATCAACGGCGAACATTCGGAAGCAAGCCAAATATGGCGACGAAATTTCATTTTACTCACCGACCTCAAATCACAAGACCGTAACGGCATTTGGGCGTATATCCTCAAAAATTTGATGCGTCCGATGATCTTTGCCCAAGATAAATTTGATGTGATTGTGGGCAATCCCCCGTGGCTCAGTTATCGTTATATCCGCAATGCCGATTATCAACAAGATGTGAAAACAATCTATCAGCATTACAACCTTATCAGCAAAAAAGACGTAAAATTATTTACGCAGATGGATTTAAGCACGCTGTTTTTTATGATAGCCCGTGACCGCTATCTGAAAGCAGGTGGCACGATTGCCTTTGTCATGCCCCGTGCCGTCATCACAGGCGCAAAACAACATCGTCCATTTCAACAAATCGGATTTAGTCGTATCTTAGATATGGAAAAAGTAACCCCGTTATTCAATGTGCCAAGTTGCGTCATGATTCAGCAAGGTACGCTATACACCGATAAAATACCAACCAAAACCTATAAAGCAAAATTGCCCAAGCATGAAATGGAATTAGATGAGGCGCGGTTATTTTTGTTAGAAAGAGATAGTCAAACTAGTTTTGT
>PGTJ01000659.1 GCA_002794515.1 Phototrophicales bacterium | reverse complement strand
ATCCACGCGCCCGCGTGAAATTTGTTCTTCGGCGCTGAATTCGGCGGGGTCTTCAGTGTTCCATCCGAGCGCCCGAAACAGGGGCAAGATGTAATATTCGCGGGTTTGTTGTTCGTTATATGCCTCGCGGTCGGGGTCTTGCCTGAATTTTTGCACAAGGTCTCGTATGGCAATCTGCGCCGATTGTTTATCGATGGGTGCTAAGGTAGTGGTCATGATTCACAACCTTTTATGATGCGAAATGGCTGATGGATGAGTGTATTATAACATAAAATTGCCCATTATTTCTTAACAATCGTCTGATACACTAGGCAAGGTTTATGTATGATGTATTGAGGCTTATTTTATGGAAATTTATTTCATCCGACACGGACAATCGACCAATAATCGCCTGACCGAAGCCACATGGCATACCCGTTCACATGATCCCGAATTGACCGAAATTGGTCATAAACAAGCGGCACGAGTGGCAGATTATTTGTGTTCCGCGCCGAATTTAGAAGATATTGTGCGGATACCCGATGATGCGCCCGAGCGCGAACAACACTATCCGCATACCATCACCCATTTGTATTGTAGCCCGATGTATCGCGCCTTACAGACGGCGCAACCGATTGGCGCGGCGCTCAATCTCAATCCGACGGTGTGGATT